>DAOVJU010000381.1 GCA_030632095.1 Chlorobiota bacterium | reverse complement strand
GCGTTTGTTAGAGCCAGTAAAACACCCGTTACTAGCTATTCAATTATTAACTTTTCAGTTTTTACAAAATTATCACCTTGGATTTTTAAAATATACAAACCATCTGAAATTTCAGGTAAATCAATATTATAATCTTTATTTGATTGATAAAAGGTTTTGTTATAAATTATCTGACCAATTAGATTAAATAATTCAAGTTTAAAAGCTTGGTTAAGTAATTTTTCACTGTAAAAATTAATATTTCCAGAACTTGGATTTGGAAAAACCTTGAAAGTTTCTAATTTATAAAATTCATCAATTCCAACAAATAATGACCAGTAAAATACAAATTTATCAATTCCAACCCAGTCATTGAGTTCTGAATCCCAATCATAGTTAATATACTCAGTCATATTTCCATTCGTATTAAAAGAATATTCTTTTTTAGAATCTTCAATCCAATCATTGAGTTCTGAAGCCCAATAATACTTAATATGCTCAGTCATATTTTCATTCGTGTCATAGAAATATACGTCTTTCCAATTTCCAACCCAGTCATTGAGTTCTGAATCCCAAGAATAGTTACTCCACTCAGCCAAATTTCCATTTGCATTATATAAAGATACTTCTTTCCAATCACTAATCCATTCATTGAGTTCTGAATCCCAATCATAGTTAATCCACTCAGTCATATTTCCATTTGTGTCATAGGAATATACGTCTTTCCAATCTATTACCCATTCATTGAGTTCTGAATCCCAATCATAGTTAATCCACTCAGTCATATTTCCATTTGTGTCATAGGAATATACGTCTTTCCATACTTGTTTCCATTCATTGAGTCCTGAATTCCAGCTATACCAAATAAGCTCAGTCAAATTTTCATTCGCATCATAGGAATATACATATTTATAGTTTCCTACCCAGTCATTGAGTTCTGAATCCCAATAATACTTTATATACTCAGTCATATTTCCATTCGTGTCATAGGTATATCTCAATTTAGCATATACAACCCAGTCATTAAGTTCTAAATCCCAATCATAGTAAAATCCCTCAATAAAGTTTCCATTCGCATTATAGAAATAAATGTTTTTCCAACCTCCAACCCAGTCATTGAGTTCTGAATCCCAGTGATAATAGCATGATGAATCTTCTAGATAAATATCCTTCCCGTTAAATTTGTTTTTTCTTGCTGAAGAATAATGATTTGTTTTATCATTATTTTCTCTCTCATAAGTTGATTTTCTGTTTTTAAACTCTTTTTGTCCAGAATTACTGTATAATTTTTCAAAAACAGGATTCTCTAAAACTATTATTGCATTTCTTTTAATAGCCTGTTCATATTCATTTACATGATGTTTAAATACATCTTCCAAGTTCAATATATTATATGCAGTTGAATGTGTTTTATTCTTCCATACCATTTTTTCTTGGGCATTAGTTTTCAGGCTAATTCCAAATAGTGCAATGATGAAGAAAGTACTAATTGCATTTTTTGTAAATAGAAATTTCATAATTGATATTTTTAAGTTTTTTATCGTATTTCAATCTCAGGTGTCTATTTTTATTGGCTCTAACATACCGATAAACTTAACCAATAACTATAACTGCAAACTATTAAACCAAAACCAAAAACTAATAAACCAATAACTAAATTTCTATATCTTATTTGATTCTGGAATGTCAAAATTGAGGATTACTATTTAAAAAATAAAGGGGAATTATCTAAAGATTACATTTGAACTCCAAAAACCAGAATGTCATCAACTTGTTCTGTTTCTCCTTTCCAGTCTTCAATGGCTTTATCAAGAATCTCTTTTTGCTCTTTCATTGAATTTTCCTGAATTTCAAGAAGCAGTTTTTTGAATTTTTTGGTCATGAATTTTCTTCCGCTATCGCCTCCAAACTGATCAACATAACCATCTGAAAAGGTATATATTGCATATCCTTTTTCAAGCTTTAAAATATGATCGGAAAAAGGTATATCTGCTTTAACATAAATACCGATAGGCATTTTATCAGCTTTAATCTGATTCAGTATATATTTTTCATTGTGCATTGCGCCCTTTTCAAGGAAAGATTCATCCTCATTCTTAATAAAGTTGAGTTCTTCTTCATTTAACAGCCTGATAAAGTATAGTGGATTATTTGCCCCTGCGAATTCAATTGTATCAGTTTTTTTGTCCCACATATAAAGAGCAAGATCCATTCCATCCTTGGCTTCATCAAGTTTACCTGTTTGCTTTAAGGCGCTTATAATGCTATCACGAAGTTGATTTAATATTTCGCTGGCCTTCATTTCTTCACCCTTTACTACAATTTCATTTAAAAATGACATTCCCAACATACTCATAAAGGCACCGGGAACTCCATGACCGGTACAATCTGCCGCAACAACAAATATTTTACCTTTAACATTAGCCATCCAATAGAAGTCACCACTTACAATATCCCGTGGTTTAAACGAAACAAAATGATCAGGCAAATTACCCCTTAATATTTCTCCCGGCAATAATGCACGCTGTATCCTGCTTGCATAATGAATGCTGTCTTCCATTCCTTGTTTTTGCTCTTGTATCTGGTCGCGTTGTTCTTCAATCTCATCTTTTTGTGCAACAACCTCAGCAGTTCTTTCCCTTACAATACCTTCCAGGCGAATCTTTTCCTGTTCAAGCCTCCTGGTGTATAATTTAACAATTGTATAAATAGTTAAAAGAGCAACTATTATGTAACCAATATAGGCAACAATGGTTTGATACCATGGAGGTAAAATGGTAAACTCAAAACTTGCAATTTCACTTTCAATATCATAAACGTTTTTAGCTTTTACTTCAAAGGTATATTTACCTTTATCAAGATTAGTATAACCTTTTTCAGCTTTTTCTGACCATTTTGACCATTGATTATTGTAACCCATCAACATATAGCTATATTGCGTTGAGTTTTCATCTTCAAAAAATGGTGCAGCATAGAAAAAGTTCAATGCATTATTTTGATGCTTAAAAATAGGTTTTAGTGCTGCAGATTGTTTATATGATACTTCAAGGTCTCCTTCATCATTTTCTTTGTAATTTGCCCCGTTAAATATTAGCGAATCTTCCCGATAAATTACCTTGCGAATCAGACAATGATATTTATTATCAAAATCTTTTTTGTAATTTCTATTAAAACTATATAGAACATTTCCCTGGCTAATCCATGTTATGCTATCTTTGGTGTGATAGATTACTTCAGGTTGTTCATTTGAAAGTCTTTTAAACAGGGTTTTTTTCGGAATAAATTTATCATTTACATAATTTAGTTTTTCAACCCATTTATTTATTCCTCCTTCATCATGTGCACTAACCCATAAATTCCCTTCAAAATCCGGGGATAATCTATAAATTCCAATTTCTCCGTTGATATATTGTGCAGGAAACAATTTATCAACTTGAAAATTATTTTGTTCTTCATTGTATCTATAAAAACCCTTTTCAGTTGCGAACAATAATTCATTATTGAGCTTGTGAATCAGAACATTTCTAAGTGATGGTAATCCATGGTCAAAAGTAAAACGCTGATAACTTGTATCACCCTGGTTAATTGTTACTCTAATTAATCCGTTAAACGTAGTACCAAGCCATATACAGTGCTCATCTTGCTCTATAATGCTCATAATTTCATCTATAAATCCTTTATACGCTATTTGCGCATCCCAATTACCATTTTTATATTCAAGAAAAGCTAAACCATTATTCGTACCCACATAAATTTTTGATTCATCATATTGAGATTGCACCAATTTATATGTATAAAACAAATGTCCCTTTGGTATACTTTTACAAAGATTCTCAATACTAATTGCTCTATTCCCTTTAATCTCAAAAATTCCCCGGTTACTTCCAACAAGCAATTTTTTTTCTTTTTTGTAATTAAATTTCAGAAATGACCATGATTCAAAGTTAATTCCTTCAACTATTTTAAATACTGGCAATCCATTCTCATAATCTAAATAATATACTCCAACATTTGTTGCAATGTAAATGTGGCTATTATATTCAATTATGTCTAAAATACTCCCTAAATAACCAAAGTCTTCTGTAAACATTCTGAATGGGCTATTGATTTCAGCTTTTGAGATCCCAATTGATAATGATAGCCATAAGGGTGATTGTTTTTCAACATTAGAATATGCATTTATAACTGTTTCATTTTGTAAGCCGTTCTTTTTATTAAGAAGACCTATAATATCACCTTTTTTATCTAAAATAAAGGCCCCATTATTAATTGTTGCAAAAACAAATTGATTTCCAGGAAGTGTTATACCATTGTATATCAAAGCGTTTTTAATTAGATTTTGTGTTCT
>DAOVJU010000354.1 GCA_030632095.1 Chlorobiota bacterium | reverse complement strand
CAGCCCCTGCATTCATGGTTTTTCCATCCATTATTGAAGCATCAAGTTCGTTTTTACCATCGTGTGTAAAAACAGCACCTTTCCCTGCATTGAAAAGTGAATCATTTTCGAAAAAACCAATTACTTTCTCTACAGCATCAAGGCTTGATCCTTTATTCTCAAGAATGTCAATTCCAATCTGCAACGCCTCATTCATTTTATCTATATAAAACTGATATTTTTCATCTGATAAATTCTCTTTTTTCAAATATCCGGCACCACCATGCACAACTATTGCAAATCCTGATTTTTCAATTTGATTTCTGGTTTTAAAAATAAAAGACGAATTAAGAATGAAAAAGACTACAACTGGTATGATGAAAAGAATTGATAAGAAAAATACTGGTTTTAAATATTTCACTAGTTTAAAGTTTTTTAGGATCTTCTGCCCTTTTGTTAATGACTTCAATTTTACTTAACATATCTTCACGTTCCTTTTGCAATCTTTCAAGTAACTCAGCATTAGATTTTATTATAACATCTTGCTTCTTAACAGTATTTTTTAGTTCTTTAATCTGATCAGAATAATTATTTTTTAGCTCCTTAATTTCATCTTTAATATTCCAGTTTTTAATAAGCGACTCAACCAAAACAATAATCTCTTCTTCGTTAAAAGGTTTTTTTACGTAATATATATCCCTGACAAGCTGACTTTTAATCTCCTCCATGCTTATATCACTATATGCAGTAACAATAATAATTTGAACATTTCCATCAATTTTTCGTATTTCCTTTGCTGTAGTGAGGCCATCCATACGCATCATTCGCATATCAAGAATACATAGAGGGACTTTTTTTCCTTGCGTATACCATTTCTCAAACTTTTTTAATAGTAAGTCGCCATCTTCGAAAGTATGAATATTATAGGCAACATGCTCCTGTGTTTTCTGTGTAAAAAAGTCAAACTCCTTGTCCCCATTTCCTAATAAATTTTCGAAATAGGATAATATTGTAGGGCTATCGTCTGCTATAAATATTGTATTATTCATTTCCAATAACAATAGATATTTTTGATCCTTTATTTATTCCATCGCTGCTAAAAGTTATCTTTCCTTTATTATAATTCAAGAAATTAAGGAAATTATGCAAATTAAGGCCACTTCTCATTTTCTTTGTAGTGAAACCGGCCCTGAAAAGCTTATTTGTATTATTTTTCGAAACACCAATACCATTGTCTGAAATATCAATGTAAATCTTATAATCAAAGGGGCCTTCGGTTCTTTTTTCTTTTCTTGTTGATATTTTAATTATTCCTGCTTTCGCGTTTGCCGATCCCTTAATAGCTTCAATAGCATTCTTTATTATTGATGACAGTCCAAGAAGAATTTGTTGTTTCTGGTTATATATTACTACATCCTTACCAAAATCCTTTTCTACTTTAATATTATTTTCATTAAGCTGAATCTCAAAATCAATCAGAATGTTTTGAATAAGCACATTAATTTTAATTTCACTTATCATTTTCGAACTTTTATCTTTTGCTTGATTAAACGACTCTTGCTGTTCTTTTAAAGAATTAATCATTTGTTCCTTAATAACTTTAATTTCGTTTAAAGTATTTTTTAAAGAAGCCCCAACCTTTTCGGTTATAATTGTTTCGAATTTGTCAAGCAATTTTAATGTTTCATCCTGTTTTGAATGATCTTTAAGTGCCTTTTTATGTGATTCCCTGATTTTAATAAATGTATTAGGATAGTGACCAATAGATTTTTCAATATTTTTAATTATAGCTAGTTGATGATTTATCTCAGTTAACGAATTTCCGATATGATGTAAATATGAACTCACTGATTCGTATAATCCTAATTTATAAGCAATTTCTGCTTCTTTTTCTTTCATTTGTTCTCTGATACTTGCTTCAACTAACTGATTTGCCCTATCATATAATTCTGAACTCATTTTTAAAAAATTGTCAGATAAATTATTTAATTCCGAAATTTTACAGTTATCAAAAATTAGTTTTTTATTATTCTGCTTCAAAAGGTTATTTGTAGCTTCAACCATTGCTTTTATTGGTTTTGCAATTCTATTTGCCTGTAAAAAAATAATAAAAACAAGAAGTGCTAAACTAATGAGAAAAAATAGTATTAATTGAATTAACTCATTTTTAATCTTCACCTTATCAAAACTCTTATCAGTAACAATTTGTATAACTGAGTTCTTATATAACTGCGTATGCTTACGGTGCATGTATATATATTCATAAATATATGTATTACCATCTTCTTCTTCAACGATTTGCATGTTTTGTTTGGAGGTGAAAATCTTATCTAAAACATCTTTATGCTTATTGATCCTTTTTGAGTCTTTATTAAATGAAAAAGGATAATCGGCACCTATAATTAAATCGATATACTTAATTCCCGGATTAGTTTCGGAAAGGTTCTTTAAACGCTTTTGAATAAGTTCTATAATATTATCCGCCTTTTTTGAATAAGTTCCAATTTCAAGAATAAACTTACCATCTTTTGTTGGCTGATAGCAGTATTTTTTCAAACGGCGTGTTGTAGTTTCTATAGTGAAGCGCTCTGTAACGAACTTTCCACCATGAAGTATTCCTAATAAATAATTCCGATGATCACTTCCAAAACCAAATAAATTAAGGTTTAAATCTTCTGTAAATGTTGTATTTACAACAATACCATTACTGTTTATAATGTAAATGTCCTCAACGTCAGAATCCATTCCTATGTTCTCCCTGATCTGATCTAAATCAATTTTACTGAAATCTTTATTTGCAGATAGATAACTATTAATTATAGTTTCGCTTTTTTTCTTTATATCATGGTCAAGATTTTCTTCAAGTAAATCGAGTGCAATATCACGAAATTCCAGCAAATACTTTATTTCATCAGTTATTACCTTATTTTTTAGCTGGTTTGATTCAGATAATATTTTTTGTATATGAAAAACATTAATAAAGCCAAGTATTAGCAGGATAAGAATAACAGGTAATGCAATATTTCTTATTAATGATTTGAAAATCGAAATACTTCTCATTTTGCTCAATTCTTCTCGAAAAAATAATGGTTAATTATGCTTTTGCTAATCTAAAATAAATGTTTTCTTCCTAATATTCTTTATTACTGCAACCATTCTTTAAAATTACGAATATTATAACTTATAAAATAATATTATGTGCCAATAAAATCAGTTTTTAACTTGTTTTTTGTCAATATTTGCAGGAATACTATCACCAAGCATTATGTGGTAGTAACTTCATTTTGTAAGTAATTATAATAATCTTGTTCAGTATTTATATTATAGAGTATTGATCTTACAGATACGCTTAATTGCTTTTGAGTAAAGCTTTTAAGGTATTCATTGAGTTTGAAACCAGTTTGACTTTCATTTTTTAATTCATTAATAACTTTATCATTAATAAGTATTGGATGGCCATTTTTATTATTAAAACTCGGAACAACATAATCACTACTTCCAGAGGCATTAATCATTTGCTCCAATAATGAAGGTTCATATACAGGATTATCGACATTCTGGATAAAACAAAAATTCACATCTGATAATGCTTTTGCCCCCAATAATACCGAATAAAATTTTCCTAGTTCTGGTTTATGATTTGTAATTACTATTACCTGATTGAAAATATTATTATCCCCTTTGAACGAATACTGTAATACGCTTTCATTTAAAACAACTATGATTTCATTGCATCTGATAATTCTATAGGCATTTATTATATTTTCGACAAAGGTTTTGTTATTGTTGTCTTTAAGAAATGCTTTTGGCATGCCAATTCTTGCACTTTTGCCGGCAGCCAGTATTATTGCAGCAACTGTCATAATCTCAGTTTATAGTTTTATCTTTTGTTTTTGTTTTGATAATGCAATGTAATAACTTTATCCAATTCGAAAATTTGTATTATTATAAATTCATACTTTAATGCCTGCTAATTTTTATCGAATACCAGCAAAGCAACTATTATCAATTATATTAAAAGCAAAAAAAGGACATAACCGTATTTTCGGGATACCTGGAGAATTATTTTTTATAGAGAGTGAATTAAACAATTTTCAGTTAACAAGATTTAAAAGATTATTACACAATCCTATTGGAGTTGCAGCAGGGCCACATACGCAATTAGCACAAAACATTATTTCTGCCTGGTTAACTGGTGCAAGGTTCATAGAACTTAAAACTGTTCAGGTTTTAGATGAACTTGAAATATCAAAACCATGCATAGATATGCAGGATGAAGGATATAATTGCGAATGGTCGCAGGAATTGAAAATACAGGACAGTTTTGATGAATATTTAACTGCATGGATATTAATTCATATTTTAAATCATCACTTTGGATGGGATAAAAATATTGGTACAATATTCAACATGAGTGTTGGTTATAACCTGGAAGGAATAAAATCAGAAAAAGTTCAATGGTTTTTCAATAAAATGAACTATTGTAAACCTGAATTAGAAGAAAAAATTGAAGAACTAAAGTCAGTATATCCTGAAATTCATAATATTGATATCCCACATCAAATTTCTG
>DAOVJU010000512.1 GCA_030632095.1 Chlorobiota bacterium | reverse complement strand
GATAATACCAAAATCGAAAATACTATCAAGACAATAAAATTCAAATTTTGCTTTTAATAGTGAGTCAACCAGGCTGGTATCCAAATAATGGATAACCGTTACTAAATCATTTCCACACGATTCGGAGATATATTGTCTTTTCTGTAGTCTGTTTAATTCGTTTAGCTCAACCATGTCGTCAAGTACTTTACTTAAGGCCATACTTATCCGATGGTCAAATTGATTTTCTGACTGATCTATAGCATTTTTTATCCAGAATAATTGAGTGAAAATAAGCCCCAGCAATGAAATTGTTGTAAGTAGTACAATCAATTTAATGGTTTCTTTCTTCATCCTGCTGAATTACAATACTTAATTGTTACAAAAATATGGCAAACTGTCAAATTTTAGTTCAATTAACATGCTTTTAACAGCTAAAGTTTTTTTTAATATATAAATGTAACATATTTGCGTTGGTAATACGTTAATAATAATTGATGGCGGGTAAACTTCTAAATATTATTCTTACAATTTCATTATTTATAGGCCACCTTGTAATAAATGGTCAAAACATTTCAGGTGCTTATGAAATAAACAAACAAATTTTTTATGGCAATATGCCTGTTGAAGCTAATCAGTTTTATCCGGAATTACTTAAAATAATAGTACTTGAAAAAGTTAATATACAAAGAATTAATAGAGGATATGAACCATATATGGAAATCAGGCTATTTGATAGCATTGCTCAAAATCAGTCAAAATATATGAGGAAATATGATATGGTTACTACCGGTCAAAAGGGCAAACTAAAAACAACTGAAAAACGTGCATTATATTATGGAGCATCAAATAAAATTGTTGAGAATGTATTCAGATTTTCATTATCATATAGAGCTGGTTCAGATTTAACTTATGAGAATCTTGCTGATGACATAGTATTTAAATGGTATAATAGCATTAAAATTGCAAGATTGCTGGATAATCCCAAATTCAATTATTGTGGCTTTGGGTTTTCACCGGACAAAGCAGGGAAGAAGTTATATGCTTCGTTTATATTAGGGAATTACAAATCATTTAATGAAGGTGCAAATAAAATTGATAGTTTAAGCATTGTATTTAGCAATAAGAAATATGGTTTAAAAGAATATGATTCTAAAGCATGTAGAAAATGTAATACTTTCAAGGCGATTGAAGATTTACAAAATGGCCTAAACGTAGAAAATGATATTATTTATTTTGAAAGTCAAAATTTAAAACAATTTAAAAAACTAATTAAGAATAATAAAGATGCAATATCTGTCGATATTGTTTTAAAAGAACAATTTCCTTGTAATGAACCGAATATAGTTGATAATAATCTGTTTAATAAAGGTATTTTGTTAAAAAAAGTGAATGCAAACACCATTTATAAAAACAATTTAATAACCGACAGAAAAAAAAATAGCCTGAAGATAGAAGCAGGAGAACTTCCAGCAGGATTAAACACTGAATATGAATTAAATCTTGTATTAATAAGAAACAAGCATGTTTGCAAAAACATAAATCAAAGCTTTATTATTACTGACGATGCTGATTATATATTTCCTGTCTCGCTTTTAGCTGATACAATAACATTATATTCGGAAGATGTTTATGTACCTGAAGCAGATACTACTTTTTTAAGCTTTAAAATTCCATTTGAAAAGAAGAAATACAATTATAAAACAAGTGATATTGAACCATTTCTTAAATTGCTAAATGAACCGGAGTTTATTATTAATGAATTAACTATATACGCTTATACTTCGTTGGAAGGAACTGATGAAGAAAATGTATTATTACAGAAGCAAAGGGCAGAAAGCATTGTTAAAGCTCTTGAAGAAAGACAAAAGGACGAAATAATCACACAGATAATTACAGATTACAACTGGACTGAATTTCAACAGGATATACTTGGAACTAAACATAATATCCTTGCATCAATGAGCATGGAGAAAGCTCAGGCATATATCCGTAAATATGCATTACAGGATGAATTGGAACCAATATTGAAGAATCACCGATACGCGAAAATTGATATGAAGGTTACCTACGATATTAGTGATGATTTAGAAGAGAAATTCGTACTTCGAAAGTTTAATGATGCAATTCTGACCAAGGATTTACCACTTGCTCTTTCGATACAAAAATTCATTTTTAAGAAAGTTTTTCGTGGTAAGTATTCTGCTGATGCTGTCTATGGCCAAACTATTCCTATGAGCAAGGATTTTGCAGGCCTCAGAATGAATCAATTATGGTTGAGAAAATATATTGAGAAAGAAAATCTCCAAAAATATGCTTCGGAAATAAACAAATTGAATGAACTTGATCCTGATAATAATTATATACTTTTTAACCACTTATATTGTGAATTAAAATTAGGCCAATTAAAGGATGACAAGAAAGTAAATATGATTCAAAATCAAATTGATAAACTCTATTTTGCATCATTTTCAAAGGCTGTTATTGATGCATTAAATATGGAATTTCAGTTTAAGGTAATCGATTCATTAAGCTTATTTTCAGATCCACAAAAGATGTTTGAAAAAAGACTTGGAAAAATGAAATATATATATGAAATAAACGAAAGATCGGAAAACAAAGCTTTAAAAATTGCCAATTATTTTATACGAAATAATGATTATGAATATGCAACTCAAATACTTGAACCATTTGCCGATAATAACTTAGTATCTGAGGGACTGATACTTACATACTTATCATTATGCAGTCATTCTGCGTACCGTACAAATACTAATAATTTCATAAAAGCATTGAAAACTGCGAAATATATAAATCACGAACGATTTTGTGAATTATTTGAGGGAGATAAGTTTTCTTTTCAAATATTTGAAAATCCTAAAGTAAAAGAATTTGTGTGTAAAACCTGCCCGGAAGTATTTTAGCCACGAATACACGAATTATATTTGCAGTGAAAGCCCTCATGTCAAACCCTACGAGGGTTTCAAACTGGTGTGTTGTTTTTGACTCTTTTTTATAACGAGTAAATCCTACATATTTTATGTATATTTGTATCTTTGCATTAAAACATAAATT
>DAOVJU010000436.1 GCA_030632095.1 Chlorobiota bacterium | reverse complement strand
TTGTTTACCTTGCGAGGGGCAATGATGCTGTGGTAGGTGACGGTATAAAATTGATTCAGAAATATTTCCTGTTAAGCGTGATTCAGGTGGTTTTTTGAGTTTTAGTATTAATAAGAAATTATATCTCACGAATTATTATGAAACAGGATTAAATATTTATGATAATGATAGTTTAAAACAAGTAAAAGGTGGTTATAATTTTATTGAAAGAGACATATTCTTCATGTTACCATATTCTGATAATCAGATACTTGTTGGAGATGTAGAAAATGGATTATTCATATATGATACAACAAAAGGAAATTTTATAAGCCTGGCAGACGATCAAAGTTTCAAAAAGTTCAATTCAATCTTTATAGATAGCAGGATATATCATGGAATTGCTTTATCCGGGAACAACTATGCATTTGCAACATTAAATGATGGTTTAATAATCTCAAACAGAAAAGGTAAAATTTTAGAATGGTTTAATACTTATCATGGATTACCAATCGAAACAGTAACATATTTGTATAATCCGGAACGGTCTAACAACCAACTATTATGGCTTGGTTTATATAATGGTATTTCAAGTATTGAAGTAAATTCTCCCATTCGGAAAATGGATAAAAAAACAGGAATAAAAGGAATGGTTAATGATGTTATTCGTTTTAATGGAATCCTTTATGCAGCAACAATTAATGGCATTTACTATTTAGATAAAGATGAAAACAATTTAGCCCTGTTTAAATTACTGGATAATAAAAATAATGCTGCGTGGGAATTTGAAATAATTGACATCATTGATGAAGAAACACATGTAATAACAGATCAAAAATTATTAGCTTCCTATTTCAATACCATTTTAGAAATTAAAAATAATAATTGTCAGCCTATAACTGATTTTGCCCAATCATATGTTATTTATCAATCACAAATTGATAAATCACTAATTTATATTGGTTGTTCTGATTGCCTTTTAATTTTAACTTATAAGCAAGACAAATGGTCAAAGGTAAATATATTAAGAACAGATGATGAAATCCGGACAATAATTGAAGATAAAAAAGGAAATTTATGGTTAGCTACTTTATTAAAAGGCCTTATCAAAATAGAGAATTCAGATTTTTCGAATAAAACTATTATATACAATGAGCCTAATAAAAATGGTTTACCCGAAACTATAAAAAATATTCGTCTGTATAAAGTTGAAGATGAAATCTTATTTACAACAGCTATGGGAATTTACAGGTTTGATTATACAAATGAAACCTTTTATCCTGACACTTCCTTCGGTAAAAAATATGCTGATAGATCAACAGCTATTCAGAATTTTGAAGTTGATAAAAATGGTAAATACTGGATTAATTGTTCAAATTTAACAAAAGAAAAAAAAGGATGGATTGAAACTGTTTCCAAACAAAATGATGGTAGTTATAAAATTGACACCATACAATATAAAAGATTTCCAAAAGTAAATATTAATGATTTTTACCATGACATTGATAATATAACCTGGATCTCAACAGTTGACGGTTTATATAGCTATAACAACTCGTATCAAAAAAACTACCATATAAAATATAATGCTTTAATAAGAAAAGTTGTAATTGGAGAAGATTCAACTATATTTCATGGCTCATTTTATACAATAAAACTTATAGATAATCATGCAAAAAAGAAAATTTGTCTTCAACAACCATCAGAATTAAAACCGGTTTTACTTTTTAGCGATAATTCAATTACCTTTCATTATTCTGCAGCATATTACGAAGTTCCGGGTGAAATCAAATACTCTACTTATCTTGATGGATTTGACAAACAAAATAAATGGTCAAAATGGACAAACAAAACCGAACGTGCATTTACAAATCTTGATGCCGGTAAATATACGTTTATGGTTAAAGCTAAAAACGTATATGATATTGAAAGTGATTCGGCTCAATATGAATTTGAAATTTTACCTCCCTGGTGGAAAACATGGTGGTTCATTACTCTTGAATTAATAATTGCCATTTTAATTACCGGTTTAGTATTTCAAATTTTCAATAAAGTAAAAATCAGAAAAATTGAGAATAAAAACAGAATTAAAAATGAATTGTTTAAATCGAGGCAACAAGCGTTAAGTGCACAAATGAACCCTCATTTTATTTTTAATTCGCTTAATTCAATTCAGTTTTTCATCATAAACAATGATAAGGACAAGTCGAATTTATATCTTACAAAATTTGCATCACTAATGAGGAAAGTCCTGGATAATTCTCAACAATCATTAATTACTATTGAAGAAGAACTTGAAGCCTTAACATTATATATTGAATTAGAATCGCTCCGATTTCCTGATAAATTTAGTTATTCCATAGATATTGATAAAAAAATCAATTTATTGAAATATAAAATCCCGCCTTTATTACTTCAACCCTATGTTGAAAATGCCATTTTACATGGTTTAATGAATAAAAAAGATGGCAACGGAAAACTAGAAATAATCATGAAAAAAGATGACAATACATTAAAATGCTCCATAAAAGATAATGGTGTTGGCAGGAAAAAGTCACGGGAAATTAAAAGTCAAAAACTCGGAATCTACAAATCAGTTGGTACTAAAATTACAAAAAAGCGAATGCATATAATCAATAGCTTGTATAATAGCCAAATGGATGTTATTTATATTGATCTTTTTGATGAATATAATGAAGCTGCCGGCACACAGGTTGAAATCACACTTCCAATTTTACTTTAAAGCTAATTTACCGTTTCTCAAATAATCCCGACCGTTACTCAAACCGGCCCAACCGTTTCTCAATCCCGTTTTTATAGTTTATTTCCTCATGCTACTTTAGTTTCGGATTTAAACCAAAACTCTTATTTAACAGATTAATCCGGATAAATCGTAAATAATAGTTTTTATAAATCCACTTAATCGGGGAAAACCGAAAACCCAAAAAAGAGTAGGAAAAAATTATAAAATTATTTAAAATGAAAAAATTAACATTAATTATTGGAACAGCATTATTAGTTTTTGTAGGGTTTAAAGGAAATGCCCAGCACTGGGACATAAACCTGAACGATGACATTTTTAACCGTAACCATGGTAACGTGGGCATTGGGACAGAAAGTCCGACAAAAACTTTACACGTTAATGGAGATTCATATCTTCAGGGAAAAGTTTATATTGGTAATACAGATGTCTATTTTTACAGGGATGCTACCAATAGAATTGCAACTTATGATCAGTTCTATGTAAAAAGTAGTAGTCCAAATACTTACCTCTATTCAACTAATACTTATTTAGGCGCAACAAGTGGAGATAATATTCATTTAAGAGGCAATAAATTTAGTTGGACATCTGGAACTGGAGGAGTAATAGCAACAAATGGTATGTTCGGACTGGGATTAACTGATCCGCAACAAAAATTACATATTAAAAATGGAGCGCTTCGATTAGATCGATATGGTCAGCCAAATAAAGTTAGTACACATTCAGCCTGGGATATTGAAAGTGATTTTGGTTTTTTGGCTTTTAAATATGGTGGTGGTACTGTACACCCAACAACAACTTCTGTTTTCACAATTAGTTCAGATGGATCGTTACAAACAGATGGATCGATCAGAACCGATGGAAGTATTGGAATTGGAACATATGTACAAAGTGGTGAAATGTTAAATGTAAATGGCATTACCAGAATAGAAGGATCTACTGTCACATCAGATCTTTTAGCAGTTCGAAATAATGCTGATAATGTAGGTTCTGAGAAATCAGTTATTTGGGCCGCATATGGCTGGGGAAGCACTCAAAATAATAACCCAATATTAATACAAGCTTCAGGAACACAAGGTGAAACCAGGTTTTTAGTAAGAAATGATGGAGAAGTTGTTATTG
>DAOVJU010000341.1 GCA_030632095.1 Chlorobiota bacterium | reverse complement strand
CATACGAAGAATTTGAATTATTCTTACAATTCATGTAAAGCATATTGTGTATTTATACAATATAATGCTATAATTCATAATTTATTTGTATTTTTACACAAACCAATGAATTATGATAAATTTTCATCCCTGGTATAGTCTAACAGAAAATCAAATATTGGTAGAATTAGGTAAGAGATTAAAGGCTATAAGGCTTAATTTAAATAAGTCGCAAAAGGAATTAGGGGATGTAATAGGAAAAGGTCCTGATGAAATTTCGAGAATTGAAAGTGGAAAGCCAATCACAATGATTAGTTTTTTAAGAGTCCTGAGAGCATTAAATATTCTGGAAAATATAGATAATGCAATAAAATCTCCAGGTATTAGCCCGGTAAAAATGATGGAATTAGAAAATAAAAAACGAAAAAGAGCTTCAAAAAAAAGGAAATAAATGACAATAAAGGTAAATATATGGGATAAGCTTGCAGGTATTATTTATTGGGACAAGGATAGAAATGTAGGTGTATTTGAGTATGATAAATCATTTAATGATCAAAATATTAATATATCACCTTTGTTAATGCCCTTAAGAGAGGGTGTAATCTATGAATTTCCTGCTTTGAATTTTAATACCTTCAAGGGACTTCCTCCAACTATTGCAGATTCCTTACCCGATGATTTTGGTAATATAATTATGAATAGCTGGCTAGCAAAAAAAGGAATAACCGTGAATGATTTAGTACCTACTGAGCGACTTAGTTATGTTGGTAAAAGAGGAATGGGTGCTTTGGAATATGAACCGGTTTTGGATAATATTTCGGATTATAAATATGATATAAACCTAAATGAATTGGTTGAAATAGCAAATAAGGTTTTATTATCAAAAATCAATGATGAATATTCTGATTTAGATGAAAAATCACTGTTAAAAATTTTAAGAATTGGTACTTCAGCTGGTGGTGCAAGAGCAAAGGCTATTTTGGCATATGATGAAAAAAATAAAGTTTATAAGCCAGGGGATATAATTCATGGAAAAGATCATAGTTATTGGATATTAAAAATGGATGGCATTTCTAATAAGGTGTTAGGTGATCCACAAGGATATGGGAAAATTGAATATGCATATTATAAAATGGCGATAGATTCCGGAATTGAAATGACTGAATCAAAGCTAATTCATGAAAACAATAGATCTCATTTTATTACAAAAAGATTTGACAGAGGTGGTAAAGGGGAGAAAATTCATAAACAAACTTTAGGTGGTCTTGCAGGAATGGATTACAAACAATCTAATATGTATTCTTATGAACAGGTATTTACAGTGCTTAGAAGAATGCAATTAGACTATAAAAACATTGAGCAACAATATAAAAGAATGGTTTTTAACATTGTTGCCAGAAATCAGGATGATCATGTTAAAAATATCTCGTTATTAATGGGAAAAGAAGGAACATGGATTTTATCTCCGGCTTATGATATGTCTTATAGTCATAATTCTTCCGGAATATGGACCAATAATCATCAATTGTCTATTAATGGGAAAAGAGATAATTTTACAATTGAAGATTTGTTAAAGCTTGGAAAAGAAAATAATATAAGAAACAGAAATGATATAATTAACCATATAATTGAAATAGTAAGCAGTTGGGAGAAATACGCAAAAGAAGCTGAAGTTGAAAAGGAAAATGTTATAAAGATCGCAAAAGGATTAAGGCTGTTTAATAGAAATAATATTAAGAAATAGAATTCTATGGAGAATAAGGAATCAAAATGAAATTACAGAAGATGTAAGAAAAGTAATAACAAAACGAAGAACATTTCAAATTCATACTTATAACTCCTTACATCAACTTTCAAACTCTAAACTAAATAATAAATGACTAAAAAAAGAAACAGGAGAAATAAGCGAAAGCTCCCTAATAAAAAGGAATTAATCAACAAAATAATTGGCATATTTTCCAATAATCCGAATAAATCGCACAACTATAAACAAATAGCCAAACAACTCGGAATCACTGATGCCGGTACTAAACTCTTAATTACAGATGTTTTACACCAGCTTACCGAGGAAGAATTTCTTGAAGAAATTTATACCGGGAAATTCAAGCTTAAATCCAAAGGCGGATATATAATCGGCACAGTTGATTTAACCAGTACAGGATCAGCATATATTGTCTCTGACGATATTAAAGAAGATGTTTTTGTATCGCAAACTAACTTAAAGAAGGCATTGCATAACGATAAGGTAAAAGTCTATTGTTATGCAAGGAAACGTAGCTATCGCATTGAGGGAGAGGTAATTGAAATTATTGAACGAGCTAAAACATCCTTTGTTGGTATTCTTGAAATTTCTCAAAATTTTGCTTTTTTAATCCCGGATAACAAGAAAATGCATTACGATATATTTGTTCCACCCAACAAATTGAAAGGAGCTGAAAACGGACAGAAAGCTATCGTAAAAATTATTGAATGGCCTGAAAAAGCAAAAAACCCTTTTGGTGAAGTAGTGGAAGTTCTGGGTACTCCGGGTGAAAATGAGGTTGAGATTCACTCAATACTTGCTGAATTTGATCTCCCTTACCGGTTTCCATCTAATGTAAATGCAGCAGCAAAAAAAATATCCGGAAAAATATTACAAGAAGAAATAGCTAAACGAAGTGACTTCAGCGAAGTAACAACTTTCACCATTGATCCTGTTGATGCAAAAGATTTTGATGATGCATTATCAATTAAAGCCCTGGAAAACGGGAATTGGGAAATAGGGATCCATATTGCTGATGTTACTCACTATGTTGATGTGAATTCCATCGTGGAAAAAGAAGCATTGAAAAGAGCAACTTCAGTTTATATGGTCGACAGAGTTGTACCCATGTTACCGGAGCGACTTTCGAATAATGTTTGTTCACTGAATCCTGATGAAAACAAGCTGTGTTTTTCAGTGGTTTTTGAGATGAATAAAAATGCAGTGGTTAAAAAGCATTGGATTGGTAGAACTATCATAAATTCGGGTAAACGGTTTAATGATGCTGAAGCACAGGAAATTATTGATAATAAATAAGGCATTTTTGCAGATGAGTTAATGGAATTATCCCGGCTGGCCCAAATCTTACGCGAAAACAGGTTTTCAGAAGGCTCTATTTCTTTTGAAAGGACAGAGGTAAAATTCAATTTAGATGAAAACGGGAAACCATTAGGCATAGTTTTTAAAGAACATGGATTATCCAATCAACTCATCGAAGAATTTATGCTTTTGGCAAACAGAACAGTGGCTGAATTTACTGGTAAGAAAGGAACACAAAAAAAACTTGGAAAAACATTTGTTTACCGGGTACATGACAGGCCTGATCGCAAAAAGCTGAATTCATTTGCATACTTTATCAAGAGGTTTGGATACCGGATTCAAATAAAAAATGAAAAAACCATTGCTTCTTCATTGAATAATCTGCTTGAAGATGTAAAAGGAAAAAAGGAACAGGACGTAATTGAAAACCTGGCAGTTAGGGCCATGGCCAAAGCCAAATATTCAACGCACAATATTGGACATTACGGGTTGGCTTTTAATAATTATACGCATTTTACTTCACCCATCCGTAGATATCCCGATATGATGGTGCATCGTTTAATCCAACATTATATAGATGGTGGGAAAACCGTTTCTGAAAAAAAATATGAAAAAATGTGCCAGCATTCATCGGTAATGGAGCAAAAGGCAGCCGATGCCGAGAGAGCTTCCATAAAATACAAACAGGTTGAGTTTTTGCAGGATAAAATAGGAGAACAGTTTGAGGGAATAATTTCAGGTGTTACCGAATGGGGAATTTATGTTGAAATTATTGAAAATAAATGCGAAGGAATGGTCTCCATCCGTGATCTTGACGACGATTTCTACATTTACGACGAAGAAAACTATTGCATTGTAGGGCGACATACCAAAAACAAATACCAGCTAGGAGATAAAGTGAAAATTGAAATTAAAAATGCAAACCTTGTGAAAAAACAGTTGGATTTTTATTTGGTGAATGGAATATAAAAAAACGAATTAAACTAAAATATTTCGTTGTAATTATATATTATCTAAAAACTAAATCAAGTTTGCTTATTATTAAACTTTATTTCGCAAACAATACAGATAAACCACAACTTACAAAATAATCCGGTGAAACTTCAGCTAAACCAAAACCACCTGATACATCAAGCTGCAAATTAGGTAAAATTAAATATGTCAGTCCACCATCATATCTATTGTCATCATTTTCTTCTTTCGTAAATATTCCATAAGTTTCTAAAAAAAGACCAAGTTTATCGGTTATTGCAATTCCTAATACCCATGAATAAATGCCTTCAGGCATGTCTTTTGTTCCCCAGTAATCACTTACCCATGCTGATCCAAGATTTATTCCTATCGAAAATACTGAGTTTATTTCCCATGATGCTGATAGGATTAATTCCGGGGTCAAATATTTTTGTTGTAGTTGTTTATTTCCGGTTCTTGGTAAAACAAAATGTCAAAGTAATGCCATTTCCGGAACAAATCGGTTTTGTTCTGAAATAACTATTTTTACTCCAACTATGGGAGGAGCAAATCCTTCTACTTGATAAATTGATTCATAAGCTTTTTTATCCTTCTGATAATAAAAATAATCAAATGCAAATCTAATTTCTAAATTATCAAGTAGTCCGTATCGAATTAATGTT
>DAOVJU010000173.1 GCA_030632095.1 Chlorobiota bacterium | reverse complement strand
TAAGTTTATGTTGTTTACTGTAGCTTATCCTCATTTTTGGACTGTTCATAATAAGATTCATCATCACCAATTAGGAACTGAAGACGATATAGGTAGTGCAGGATCTTCAGATAATCTATTTGGATTTCTATTTAAACAAGGAGTTTATTATTTCAAACATTTTGAAATTCTTTCAATATTCTATATCTTATTTTTAATGACATCTTTTATAATTAATGTTAAATTCTGATTATAGTTATCGGCGACCATAATTATCCAACTATTATAAAGTTTGCTAAATACCCCAAACAAATAAGACCAGAAATATACATTAGTGCAAAATATAATAAATTAAAAACCTTTAGACCTAAAAGATTTTCTTCATATTTCAATTTTTCAATACTGAATTTTAGTCCAAAGAATATAAGGCTTGTATAAAAAACAGAAAGTGTAAAATGTCTAAATACTCTTTTCATACCTTTATGCATAATAGTTTGAGACAAACGTTTCAAATTTTGAAGCACATAAACATTATTTATTAAATGATTAATCATTAATGTATTTACTAAGCAAAAGAATAAAAACAATATAAAAGTATTCAGAATTATTCTTTCTTTTTTGTATCCATAGTCCCACCAATATTTATCAAAAAAATGTTTTAGCCATTCATTTTTATGCTTATAGACTATATATTTATATTCTGTATCCAATTTCTCATAACTCTCTATATATCCATCCTTTTTAGTTTTGTTAAGCAATTGTTCATATACATTCAACTTATGTTCAAAATTTGTGTTTTTGGGAAAGTATAACTGAAATCGATCATACCTTAATCTTATTTTATTTATGTCAGTTCCTAATAAATTTATTTTACATACTTCGCTAAAATTTTCTTTTGTAGTATATGTAAAATCAATAACTTTTTTAGTTGTCACATATGAAAAATCTAATGTGTCCGGCAATTCAGAATAAGTAAAAAGGACTGTTGTATCAAATCTTGCTTTGTGAAAAGATGCTTTTAACCCAAAAACAGCTCTCCCAAACATAGCCAGTGATTTAAAGTGTGATTCATTAAAATTTGCATCATAAGTAAATGTAGTAAGTAAAAAGATTGCATCTTCTTTAAAAGTGGTACCGCTAAAATTTACTGGTCCAAAGAACTGTGATGCATTAAATTCAACAGTAGAGTTAAATTTTGCATTTTTAAATGTGGCAGGTGTATCAAATACTGAAAGAAAAGTAGTTCTTGAATTAAAATTTACAAAAGAAAAATCAACTGGTTTTTCATACAAATTTCCTATTAGTTTAAAAGTTGTATCTATTGTTGCTTTTTTATAATCATATCTGAGGTACTGACTATTCTGTGATTTTGCACCATTTATACACAGAAAAAAAAGTAATGATAGTATGGTTTGTTTAATATTGTATAAAATAGATAGTTTCATTTTAAATAACAATTACATTTTGAAAATAATGAAAATAACAGTCAATAATAGATTTTAATATTTTGATTTACAGACTTACAAGTTAAAACAAAATCAAGGTATATGAAACTTGATTGCAATGACAAAATAGTTTAATTTTACTTGGATCAAAAATTTTATTTTATGAAAAATATTCTATTGATTTTTCTAATATTATCATTTTCATCGTTAATTGCACAAGAAGAATTATATAAAAGAGAATTGCCCCTAAATGATGATAATAGGATAGAATTTGAGGAGATTATTGAAATACCTAATAAAACAAAAACTGATTTATATTTATTGTCAAAAACATGGATTATTGAGAATTACAATTCAGCTAATGATGTTATACAAATGGATGATAAAGAAGCTGGTAAGATTATATCTAAAGGAATTTATAGTTATTTGCAATATGGAATAGATTATAAGTTACATCACATTCTGAAAATATATACAAAAGATGGCAAAGTTAAAATTAATCTTAGCAGCTTATATTTTCACTATTCTTTCATGGATGCAAAAGCAGAAACTCCCATAAGAGAATTGATTATTGATGGTCTTTATAAGAAAAACGGGAAAGTAAATATGGGATCAAAAGAACATAAAGAAAAGTTAATCTTATTCTGGGAAAGTACTAAAAACAGTATTATAAATGAATTAAATAACAAGGCAGATGATGAAGATGATTGGTAAAATTGGGCATATTTGTCTATTTTTTACACCCCCAAAAAACAAAACCCTCTCAACTTTAGTTAGTTAAGAGGGCTTTTCTAGTAGCGGGGACATGCCTCGAACCTGCGACCTTTGGGTTATGAGCCCAACGAGCTACCAACTGCTCCACCCCGCAATATATTTTTCTATATTGTTATGTTTAAAGAACTTGTGCTTATCAACGAGTGCCGAAAATCTCAGTTTTTCGGGACTACCAACTGCTCCTCCCGATAATTATCGGGACCGCAATATATCGTTAAATAAATCGTTTCTTCAATTGCGGTTGCAAATATAGTCTTTGTTTTAATAATTTACAAAAAAAAATACATGCTTTCGGGCTTCATTTAAGCAAAACAGATAAACAATTCAACAAATTTTAAATCAAAATTATACCAGGAATTAATAACTATGTTGATATTAGTTTCAATTATCAATTGTCAATAGACAATAATAAATTGATTTAGTACCTTTGCATGCTTTATTAATTTGTTCTAGTATTAAATAGAAATGGCCGCGAAACAAAAAGAAAAAAGGTTTATTAATAAACTCAGGAATAAATATCGCCTGGTTGTAATGAACGACAGTACTTTTGAAGAAGTTTTCACATACAGGCTTTCGCGATTAAATGTATTTACTCTTGCAAGTTTAATTACTATAATTTTATTGGCGCTAGGCATACTTTTAATTGCTTTAACGCCTCTTCGTGAATTTATCCCGAATTATCCTGATGGTACAATGCGCAGAAACATTCAAATTAATGCATTAATGATTGATTCCCTTGAAGATGAACTTAGAATTCGTGACCAGTACTTAAATAACCTGAAAAACATTATTAGTGGCCGCGAAACAGAAATGCACGAGCCTGTAATTGATACGAATATTCATTTTGAAGAACATATTGAAGGCTTAACAAAAGATGATTCTTTATTTATTTCCCAGTTTGAAGAAGATGAATTGTATTTTTATTCATCCGAAAATATTCCTAATGCAAAAGATATAGGAAGAATCTATTTTTTTCCTCCTGTAGAAGGTATTATAACCAATAAGTTTAATGCAGAAGAAAAACACTATGGAATAGACATTGTTGCCGCTCCCGATGAAGCCGTTTTAGCTTCTTTGAACGGGACTGTGATTATGGCAACATGGACACTTGAAACTGGAAACATTATCCAAATTCAGCATGAAAATGATCTGATCTCGGTATATAAACATAATTCTATGCTTTTAAAAAGTGCAGGAAACCTGGTTAAAGCTGGTGAACCGGTTGCTATTATAGGTAATTCAGGTGAATTATCTACAGGTCCGCACCTGCATTTTGAATTATGGCATAAAGGATGCCCTGTTGATCCGGAAAAATATATAAAATTTTAGCAAGCTTTAAAATCATATTTGATAATTTGAAAAAACGAATAGCCATATTAGGTTCAACAGGTTCAATTGGAACTCAGGCATTAGAAGTAATTTCTAATCACCCTGAACATTTCCAGCTTGAAGTTATTACAGCTAATCATAATGCAGAATTATTAGTTGAACAGGCCATTTGTTTCATCCCTAATGTGGTTGTAATCGCAAACGAAGAAAAATATAATTATGTTAATAAAAAACTAGCAAACTTCCCTATTAAAGTTTACGGAGGCCAGGATTCTCTTTCACAAGTTGTTGCAATGGATTCCATTGATATTGTCTTAACAGCATTAGTTGGTTATTCGGGATTGTTGCCCACAATAGCAGCTATTAAAGCAAAAAAAAACATTGCATTAGCAAACAAAGAATCTATGGTTGTTGCAGGGGAATTAATATCTAAACTCGCTTATGAAAAACGGGTTGCCATAATTCCGGTTGATTCTGAACATTCAGCAATTTTTCAATGTTTAGCTGGCGAAAAAATGGAAAATATTGAAAAAATATATCTCACTGCTTCCGGTGGCCCTTTTTTGGGAAAGAGTAAGGAGTTTTTAAGCAATGTATCAATTGAACAAGCATTAAAACATCCAAACTGGGAGATGGGAGCAAAAATAACCATCGACTCAGCCAGTTTAATGAATAAAGGACTTGAAGTTATTGAGGCAAAATGGCTATTTGGCCTTAAACATGAACAAATAGATGTTATAGTTCATCCACAATCAATTATACATTCCATTGTGCAATTTGCTGATGGTTCAATGAAAGCCCAAATGGGATTGCCGGATATGAAACTTCCGATTTTATATGCATTAACATTTCCAGGCAGGCTTAAATCAACATTTAAAAGATTTAATTTTCTTGATTATCCTAATCTGACATTTGAAAAACCAGATGTTGAAAACTTCAAAAATCTTGCGCTGGCATATGAAGCAATGAAAACCGGAGGAAATATACCATGTGCACTTAATGCTGCAAATGAAATTACAGTTAATGCATTTTTAAACAGGAAATTACAATTTATAAAAATGCCTGATATCATTAAATCTACTATGGAACGGATTAATTATATTAAAACTCCTGATTTAAGTGACTATGTAGAAACTGATAAACAGGCAAGGGAAATTTCAAAAAAGCTAATTAATAATAATATAAACATAAAATAGATTAAAATAAATGGAAGTATTTATTAAAGTTGCCCAGTTGTTAATGAGTTTATCAATATTGGTTTTATTCCATGAATTTGGGCATTTTGCATTTGCAAAATTATTTAAAACAAGGGTAGAGAAATTTTACTTATTCTTTAACCCATGGTTCTCACTGTTTAAGGTGAAAAAAGGCGATACGGAATATGGAGTAGGATGGCTGCCTTTAGGTGGTTATGTGAAAATATCAGGTATGATTGATGAATCGATGGATAGAGAAGCTTTGAAAAAACCTCCCCAGCCCTGGGAGTTCAGGTCAAAACCTTCATGGCAACGATTATTAATAATGCTTGGCGGTGTTTTAGTGAATTTCATTTTGGCTATCGGAATATATATCATGCTGCTTTATATAAATGGTGAACAATACTTACCAACAGAAAATGCAAAATACGGGATAGTTTGCGATTCAACAGCTCTTGAAATTGGTTTAAGAAATGGAGATAAAATACTTTCTATTGATAATGAATATGTTGAAAATTTTTCAAAAATAATTATCCGGGTTTTACTTGATGATGTAACAACGATGCAGATTGAAAGAAATGGCGAAAAGCTTGAAATTCCGATCACAAATCAGTTGCGGGCTGATGTAATTAAAAAGGAAAGTTTTTTTATTTTGCCTCGTATACCATTTAATCCTTTTACAATAGATAATGTACAAAAGGATTATCCGGGTAAGTTAGCAGGATTAGAAAAGGGAGATACATTAAAATTAGTGAATGGGCAGGAATTCATATATTATGATGAGTTTAAAGACTATCTTAAAAATTACAAAGGAAAAGAAGTGGTGCTTGGTATTCAAAGAAATGTGAGTTTCCTTGAAATTCCGGTAACACTAACCGGAGAAGGCATGATTGGCATTACAAGTAAGTATGTTGATTTTTTTGAATTGAAAGAAATTCGATACTCTTTTATTGCTTCAATTCCCGCGGGTATAAAAAAAGGGTATCAAACGAGTGTTTTCTATTTAAAACAGATGAAATTGATCTTTAATCCTGAAACAGAAGTCTATAAATCTGTTGGCAGCTTTATAACCATCGGAAAAATGTTCCCGGGATATTGGGATTGGAATGTTTTCTGGTCTTTTACGGCCTTGCTTTCAATTATGCTTGGAATATTGAATTTATTACCCATCCCGGCTCTGGATGGAGGCCATGTAATGTTTTTGATCTATGAAATTGTAGCCGGGAGAAAGCCCGGTGATAAATTTTTAGAATATGCCCAAATAGCAGGTATGATTATTTTACTATCTTTAATGGTACTTGCAATTGGAAATGACTTTATAAAACATGTTTTTAACTAATTATATCATGAACTTATTTGTTATAGCTGGAATGATTGGCCCCTGGCAAATTATTCTTATTGTAGTTATTGTCTTACTGCTTTTTGGTGGAAAAAAAATTCCTGAACTAATGAAGGGATTAGGACAAGGCATGAAAGAATTTAAAAAAGCTTCAAAAAACGCGGAAGAAGATAAAAAGGAAAGCGAAGAAACTAAAGAATAAATTATAGTGATCGGTGATTAGTGACCGGTAATTGGTAGTCGGTGATTAGTGATAAAGATTTTATTATTATTCACTATTTCACCAACCAATTAATAAAACCCCCTCGAAAAAACGTGTGTATCAATCCTTAAAAGATATCCAGCAAAAATTAATAAGAAATCAGGTTACTGTTTCTGAAATTGCACATTACTATCTCACCCAAATAAAAAGGAATAAACACCTGAATGCTTTTATTGAAGTTTTTGAAGAAGAAATTATTGAATCTTCTGAAAAGCTCGAAGCAAAAATAAAAACAGGTAAACAGGGCAAACTATTTGGATTATTCATCGCGATAAAAGATAATATTTGTTATAAAGATCACTCCTGTACTGCCGGATCGAATATTTTGAAAGGCTTTGTTTCAGCTTATAACGCCACTGCTGTTGAAAGGCTACTTAAAGCAGATGCAATAATTGTTGGAAGAACCAATTGTGACGAATTTGGTATGGGCGGATCGAATGAAAATTCAGCTTATGGCCCGGTTTCAAATCCGTTGGATAATACAAAAGTTCCCGGAGGTTCATCAGGAGGATCTGCTGCTGCAGTAGCATCAGATTGTTGTTTAGCTGCTTTAGGAACAGATACCGGTGGTTCAGTTCGTCAACCTGCTGCTTTTTGCGGTTTAATTGGATTAAAACCTACATATGGCAGAATTTCAAGATACGGCTTAATTGCTTACGGATCATCGCTTGATCATATCGGTATTATTTCCGGAAATATTGCTGATGCAGCTAAAATTCTGGAGGTTATTGCAGG
>DAOVJU010000275.1 GCA_030632095.1 Chlorobiota bacterium | reverse complement strand
AGAAAGAGAAAGGCTTATAAAACAATTTGAGAAAAATTATCCTGAATATTATGATTTGAAATATAAACCCCTTACAATTTCCATTGGTCAATTACAAGAAAATATGAGGAATAACGAGGTAATAATTGAATATAACCTGACAGATAATTATTTGTACTCTTTCCTTATTGCAAAGAGCAAATTTGAATTGTTAAGACAGGAAATAAATTCTGATTTTTTTAATACTTTATTTTATATTCACAGCTTTGTTTATTATAACCCGGAAATTAAATTTCAATCGGATCATTTCCGTAAATTTGCTGAAGAATCGCATCTTATTTATAATATTCTGATAAAGCCTTTCGAAAAAGATATTGTTGACAAAAAGATCACTATAATACCTGATGCTGAATTGAATTATATTCCTTTTGAAGTACTTCTTACGGAATATTCAGGAAATGAAAATTATAGAAATTACGCATCGCTACCTTATTTAATTCATAAAAACGCGATAAGTTACAATTATTCGGTTACCACCTTAAATATAATTGACAAAAGCGTTGAATATAAGGATAATAAAATAGCTGCTTTTGCCCCACACTATAATGAAGGTATTTACATAAATGACGAGCTTGCTACCAGGAATAAATTAATTAATTTAAAAGGTACTTTAACTGAGGTAAAGCACTTATCAAGAATTTTTAAATGTAAAAGTTTTACAGGGCAAGATGCAACTGAAGAAAATTTTAAATCTGCATTTAATAACTTTAGTATTATTCACCTGGCAATGCATGCAGAGCTTGATGATAAAAATCCAATGTTTTCGAATTTATATTTTACAGATAGTGAAAATTCAAAAGAAGATGGTAAATTAAATACTTATGAATTGTTCAATATGCGGGCAAATCCAAAACTTGTTGTTCTAAGCGCTTGCAATACCGGATATGGTAAATTAAAAAAAGGCGAAGGTGTAATGAGTATAGCCCGTGGTTTTGTATATGCCGGCTGCCCTAGTTTAGTAATTACGCTCTGGAGTTTAAATGATGAATCGGGCTCAATACTAATGAATGATTTTTACACTAATTTATCATTTGGACAATCGAAAGATATAGCGCTTCAAAAAGCAAAGCTTGATTATTTGAAAAGTGCAAAACCATTAAAATTACATCCTTACTACTGGGCCGGTTATGTAAATGTTGGTAATACAAAGCCGGTTATTCAAAAAACCCGAAACAAAAAGTATTTGTCTTTTATACCAATAATAATATTATTATTACTTCCAATTATAGTTTTTAACAAAAAAATCGATATTTAATTAGAGCGATAAATGCCTGATTTTCATCATTTTAATTAATAAATGAAAAAAAAGTCATTTTTTAGGGTAAAGTTTTCGCTTTAAATGTAACTATATATATAGAGCATGTTAATTGAAGATAAAGAATTTTTAAAAGGTATTAAGGAGCAAAATAATTCAATAATTGAAAAATTTGTTGCCTTACATTTTAATAAACTTTCTCTTTTTGTAAAAGAACATGGAGGCACAAAAGAAGATGCTGAAGATATAATGCAGGATGCCCTGATAATTCTTTA
Source organism: Chlorobiota bacterium (assembly GCA_030632095.1). Taxonomy (GTDB): domain Bacteria; phylum Bacteroidota; class Bacteroidia; order Bacteroidales; family B39-G9; genus JAADFW01. The sequence continues at coordinate 3,897 of DAOVJU010000275.1, read as the reverse complement.
TAATGTTTTAAATAATGAAACAACAAAATTTGAAAAAAGCTTGTCGGTTTATTTCAGTGGAATATATAAAAAACTGTGGTTTAGAAACATAAGAGATAAAATAATACACGCAAATAACTTAGATTATTACAAAAATTTCATTGCAAATTCATTGATAATTGAAAAAAATGTATTAAAAGAGATTGAAAAAAATGACAGGTATAAATTATACATGATTCATTTTTTTAAACTTAACGAAGATTGCAGAAATATTATAGAAATGCTTAATGAAGGTATTCCTGTGTCGCAAATAATAAAAGAATATAATTATTCATTATCGTATTTTTATAAGAAGAAGTCATTATGTAAAAAAGAGTTGCTCGAAAATATATTGAATGATGCGGTGTATAATGAATTAAAATAGTAAAATATAATACCAGTTATTAAAAAACTAATGTTATGGAATATTTCGAACTAATAGAAAAATACATAAACAGGGAGCTTAACGAGAAAGAAATAAATGAATTTAAGAATATGCTTTCTGAAAATAAAAAACTAAAAAACGAATTTGATTTAGTTAATGATGTTGATGAATTTTTAAATAATATTAATGAAATTAAATTCAGAAAAGAATTAGAAAAGATTATTAAAAAACAAGCTGGCAAAGAAAAAGAAGTAGTTAAGAGAGTTATTTTAACCCCACTGTTAAAAATTGCTGCATCAATTATAATAGTCTTTGGTTTATCGTTTTATTTGTACAATACATTCAGTATTAGTAAAGGAAGCAGGATATTTGAAAAAAATTATCAAGCCTATGAATATTCAAATGCATCCAGGTCGGTAAATGACACGGAATTACATCAAAAATTCCAAAATGCTTTAAAAGCATATAATTCGCAAGAGTACAAAACAGCCGGTGATTTATTTCAATATGTCCGTGCTAAAAACTCAGAGTATTTAATTGCTGAAATGCTCCTGGGGATATGTTATATTGAATTAGACGAAACCAAGAAAGCTATTAAAGTTTTTGAAAATATTACAGAGAAAGATGATTATCTTATGAAAGAAACAGCCAATTGGTATTTGGGATTGTGTTATCTGAAAAGTGAAGATTATAATAACGCGATGGTAATATTTGAACAGTTTATTTCATACGATAATTTTTATAATGAAAAAGCACAAAAAATTCTAAAAAAGATTAAGTAGTTATTTATTATTTGTTTTTTCCGAAACCCATGAAACAATTGTTTCATGGGTTTTTTTGTATTAAAAAATAAAATAATCCGAAAAATAGGGTAAGGTTTTATCTTTCAATGGAACTATATAATAGGAACATTAATTAAAATACAGTTACAATATCAAACTTTATTAACTAGTGAAAAATAATACATAAAAAAACAAGAAGTAAAATGATCTATAAACTGGGCAAAAAAACAATTGAAAAACTACTTACTTTACCAGAATCGGGAATTGGTTATCAGCTTATTAAAGCAAAAAAAGATGGCAAAAGTATTTCTAAGAATTTTGTTGTTTTTAACTCTGAAATTGCAATTGAAAATGATGAAAAACTAAAAAACTATTCAAATACATTAATAGGACAGGGTTACAGATTGCTTTTACAGATGCTACAAACCATTGAACTGAATGATATTACATTAATGATATGGGACGAAAATAATGACCCGGCATGGGGTCAGGCTTCACTAAACATTGAATCAGATAAACAAAAACTCAAAGAGCAGGATATATACATACGGCCTTCAATATATGAAAATGATTACAGAATTGACCTGAAAAAGGAAGTTTTACTACCCGGAAGTTATGTAACAACACTTGAAAGTTATACAAATTGTCATATAATGCGTGAAGACCCATTTGATAAATATACATTACCGGTACAACAAGAATTTGTAAAAATTTATTATGTAAAACAGCAAGGAGTTGAACTTAATACAGATGGGATATTTGAACAAGCATTTGGAAAACACGGAGGTGGCGTGAAGCTAAATTTCAATACATATGGAAAGGTATTGGTTAAAAGGGAAAAAGAACAATGATAATAAAGTTGGTTTGAGTGATAAAAGAATAAATATATGAAACCCTCATGCACTATTGTACAAAAAAGAAAATGAATAAAGATGAGGGTTCCATGGTATTTGAATTACTAATGTTAAATTTTACTAATTCTAAACAATTGAAATACAAATGTTTAACTAAATTTTATACAAGTAAATTAGGGGAATCTTAAATATAAGTTAACTAAACAGTGAGCAAACACATTACCAATTAAAAATTTAGGAGAATAAACCAGACGACAATTGGTAGTAAACAAAGCCGGAACAACCAGAGTTCCGGCTTAGTTTTGTAAGTTGTAAGGAAATGAATTTAACATGCTAAATCATGAGACCTGTTGAAATTAAAGAAAATACCGGGAAATATGAACAAATATTAGCATTTTATCATGCAGTAAAAAATTGCAACTATTTAATTAAAACAATAAGGGAAAGTATTATGTTTTGCAGGTTTTTGAGCCATATATTATTGTTTACAAATAAAATCAAATATTATTTAGAAATAACTACTAATTTTGAGAATGAAAACAACTAAACTAACTACATACGACAAATATAACTACTGGTAGTTATATTTGGGTGTTATGTGCCAATAAAAAAACAATGACAACAATATCTATTACAAATATTAATCAACTACTTGACTGTCTTAATGAACTGAGAGTAAAATGGAATTTAAGTAACCTTAATAATTTATGGTTTCGAGGTCAATCTAACTCTATGTGGAAAATCAGACCAGGCTCATTTAGAAATATTAATGAAAAAGAAAATTATTTTTTACCTGTCCAAATTATGGAAATTGAGATTGAAACGTTAAATCGTTTTATTCAATTCGGTTCATTTTATTTAAAAAGTAATTTACCAACTGAAAGATTGGATTGGTATTTCTTAGCTCAGCATTATGGACTAAAAACTAGATTGCTTGACTGGACTACATCTCCTTTAATTGCCACATTTTTTTCAGTAGAGGATTTAAATTACAATTATGACGCATCCATTTATATACTTGACCCATTATGGTTAAATGAAACTTTTCAATTAATAAATAGTGCTCCTATTTTAAGCCCATATATAGCTAGAAGAAAATTATCAAAATCAGACTTCTCATTAATAGATACATTAGTAGATATTAATAAATATGTTCCTTTTGAAGCATTTGATTACATAAGATTTCCTTTTGCTCTATCACCTAAAATAATTGATAATCGAATGTTCAATCAAAGCAGCCAGTTTACATTACATGGTCGTGATTTTAATTTTTTTGATTCACTATTAGAAAATAACATTATTGCTATAGATGAAATATGTCAACAATTAGTTGATATTTTAATTCATCATCAGATTCCAGCAGAAAAAGAAGAGAGAAAGAGAGAGATTAAAAGAATAATTAAACAAACACTTGAAGAGAAGGTTTTGAAATATGGCAAATCAGCAAGATTTCAACGAATTATTATTCCAAAGGAATTTAAAGAAACTATTAAGAAACAAGTACTTGAGATGGGAATTTCTTATTCCTCAATTTATCCTGATTATATTGGATTGACTAAGGATTTAAATGAATATTATAAAAATAGAATAATACAAATATCGGCACATAACACGCAATAAATTCAAGCGGGCGGAAAGTGGTTTTTGCAACAGAAATTCATTATTTTTACTTCCGTTTTGCTTGATAATGAAGCGGGTAAAATGCCCGCCAAAATTTATAGCTGCTCGTTATAAACAAGGCGATTAGACCAAGTTGAATTCAAGAACCTAACGCAACAAATCTAAAAAAGAAATAACGATGTTAAAAAGAAGACAAAGAATCAGAAAGACAATAATTTTAATTTCTTTTATTTTATTT
>DAOVJU010000101.1 GCA_030632095.1 Chlorobiota bacterium | reverse complement strand
TTCCTGAACCACAAATTCCAGAACTTCAGCATCGGCCCCGGTTAGGCAAACTATATTTGAAACCTCCGCGTTCATTGTAAATCGTGAGATATGGCTGGCAGAAATTATTTTTTTATTTATTATAGTATCAATCCCAATATTATCAGCTAAATCGATATAATCAATATTTTCAACTTCAGCAATGGTTTTTTTCACTCCCATGCGTTTTGCATGTAAACATGACAGGATGTTTGTTTCCGAATTGTCTGTTGCTGCAATAAAAGCATCCATTTTACGCAATCCTTCTTCTTCAAGTAATTCAATATCGCGGCCATCGCCATTAATAATCAGTGTGTTGGTTAAAAGGCCGGCAATATATTCGCATCTTCTACGACTAATTTCAACAAGTTTAATATTAAAATGATTTTCCAATTCTTTAGCTGTTTGTATACCTATTCTACTTCCTCCCATTATCATAATATTTTTAACAGCAATTTTCTTTTTCCCGGAATATTGCATCAGGTCAGAAATTCCTGACTTATTTGTGATGACATATACAAGATCGTGATTTTTAAAAACATCATCACCTCTTGGAATAATTGTTTTACCTTCACGAGTAATAGCAACTGCCCTATAATCAAAATGGGATGCCATTTGTGAAGCTTCCTGTAAAGTTTTATTTATTATGGGTGCATCTTTCTCCAGTTTAATTACAAACAATGATAATTTTCCACCGGAGAAATCAAATATTTCAGTTGTTCCGGTTTGTTGTAATAAATTTACAATTTCACGGGCCGCGAGTTTTTGCGGACAAATTAATGCATCAATTCCCATGCTGATAAAATGTGTTTTATTAGCCGGTAATGTATATTCGTGATTGTTTATCCTGGCAATAGATTTTTTAGCGCCAAGTTTTTTACCTAAAATGGCTGCAGTAATGTTTACTTCCTCTGTATGTGTAACAGCAATAAACAAATCTGCCTTTTTTATATTGGCATCTTTTAATTTTTCAAATGATGTACATGAACCCTGAATTGTAAGTATATCATAATGGCTGTTAATATTGTTCAGCCTGTCTTCGTCAGTATCTATTACAACTATGTCATGTTTATGCGCTGTAAGCATTTTTGCTAAATGCGTACCAACTTCTCCTGCACCTGCTATAACTATTCTCATTATTTACAAAAAAGAACAAATTAAAACAAACTATTATAAAATTACCAAAGGTTCTGCTGTTTTTAACAACCATTATTTGTAAATCATTGTTAAAGAGGAAGTTATTTTTTTGTTTTATAATTCAGAAATAAATGCACCTGTTTTACTAACAGCATGGTAAGGAAGATCTAATTCTTTGCATTTCTTTAATAGTTTATCAAGTTTGTAATTGGGAAATGAAGAATCAAAGATCAATTTTTTAAAATCAAAGTTTGAAATTAAATAATCGATATCAATAGGGCCATTATTTGTAAGAACAATATAATCAACCGGATATTTATTGATCATATTTATTTGTTTAAACCAATCGGTAAGTAAAAGTATTTTCAAGTTTTGAAAATATATTATTCCATTTTTATAAATGATATTGTTCTGTTTGAGTTTATTTATGACAGATGTGAATTTAACTGGATTTTCAAGATCTTCTGCTGTAATTACTTCTTCATTTTGTAAACCCATATTTATCCAGTTGTTCTTTATATGAAAATTAAGTGTTTTATCATCGGGCATTTGATTGCTGAACAAAATATTTTTCGTACCATATATTAAGTTGACAGCTGAAGTATTTTTAATACTGTAAACAATAAAAACCCGTTGATTTAATGATTTGTAATAGTGTTGAGCTTTTACCATATAAAATGCAATAAGGCAAAATAATATGTATTTAATCATTTTACTTTTTTTGTAAACTATGAAAATTGCCAGAAATATAGTTGCCAGATAGAGTGAGAATAATTGAATAATATCGATATTAATATTTGAATTGATTGAATATGGCAGGCTTTCAATGAACTGAACAGAACCATTTAAAAATTTAAGAATATAAACTTCAATTTTTGCAATAAATAACGAAAGTGGTTCTATCAATGAAAATATGAACAATGCCAATGAAAAATATATTAAAAGAAATGCTGTTGGAAGGACAATGATGTTAGTTAGTAAAAAATAGTTTGGGAATTGATGGAAATAATACATTGCAATAGGGGCAGTTGCTATTTGCGCTGCGATAGAAACTGAAATTAAATCCCAAAGCCATTGAATGATTTTATTCTTCGCTGTAAATAGAGAAGATATTTTAGGTTGAAAGAATACGATTCCAATTACAGCAAGATAAGATAATTGAAAACCAACTTCAGTAATTGAATATGGATTAATTATTAACAAAATGAAAGCTGAAACGGCCAATGAATTATAAATATTTGGCTTTCTTTCTAAAGCATTTCCAATAATTACAAGGCTAAACATAACTGTTGCCCTGAACGCGGATGAAGGTAAACCAGTCATTAAAGCGTAAAACCATAAAGCAACCAGCAAAAAAGCAACTTTGAAAATCTTCCAGTTTTTTGATTTAGGAATTAAAAGGAGCAGATAGTTTAAAATAAGGTATATAATACCAATGTGTAATCCGGAAACAGCTAGTAAATGCATAGCTCCCGATGCTGAGTAAGTTTTTTTAGTTTCAGTATCCAGTTTATCTTTATATCCTAAAGTTAATGCTGATAAAACAGCGAGTTCCTGATCTTTTATATTATTATTTGAATATATATTAATTAGTTTGTTTCTAAACGATGAGGTTTTTCTTAAAATTGGGTTTCCCATATTAGTATCAATCATTTTCCAATTTCCTGATTTAATATAGGTTTGTTTTGAAATCAAATGAAAGGACAGGTATCGCTTATAATTAAATTCTTCAGGATTTTTTGGCCCTTCAATATCAGAAAAACTGGCATTTATAAGTATACGGTCGCCATATTTTAACTGGAAAGCTGAACTGTCTTTTTCAAAATAAACCACTGCTTTTCCTGTAGAAAGTTCCCAACCATTCATGGTTTTAATTGCCAGGACATTTATAATTGCTTTAATGGATTTTTTCTTTAGGGAAGGATTTTCGGTTATCTCTGCAACAATTAATCCCTGTGAAAGGTCCTGGTTTTGTAAGTTTTTAAGTTTCGATTCTGAAATACTGACCAGTAGCATTCCAAAGATCAGGATTAAAATATATTTTAACAGATCATTTGCAAAAGTATATTTTAGGTTTTTTATGTAATTAATAAATACTTGTGTAACTGTAAGCAGAATAATCGTTGAAATAAAATAGATTAAAATAAAATTCTCATTTATGGAATAATTAATTTGTGCTAAAATACCAACGATAAGAGGAATTGTAAGCCTCACAAATGGAATTTTATGAATTTCTTCACTGAAATTCATAGCATTAACTTTTTTAAATTTACTTGCTCTCTTTAAAACCCTGAATTATTTCTTCGAGCGGTTTCCCAAGATTCTTGATTGATGTTTCTGCATCATCAGCTAATTCATGTTCAGGATAATCATTAATAAACTGTTGATAATATTGTTTTGCTTTATCTAAATTGTTCATTTGGTTTTCATAAACAAATGCCTGGAAGAATATACAATATGGCATTTTTTGGTGGCTGTTATATTCCTTTTCAAACTGTTTCAACAAAATTATAGCTTGCATTGAATGATTTAAATTCATTGTCAATTCACCTGCTTTAAATAAATAATCAGCAGATAATGTATCAGCAGGATATTTATTTACATAAATTTTATATAATTCAACTAATTGGTTGGCTTTTTGGGTACTAATAAAAGCAGTTGAATCAGAAACAAGTTCATTTTCAATGCTTTTTATATTTTTTACGGCTAATTTTTTCTCCTTTTTTTCGGTATTACAGGCTGAAATTAGAATTACAATTGAAATTGCTATTAAACTTATTTTCCGGTTCATATTTATATATTTAAAATTTAAGAATGACTGAATATTTTAGACAAAAATATTTATTATTTTGGGAATTTTATCTTATAAGCTACTTCAACTTTACCTTTTGTTATTGCAGCCAGTTTATTCTTTAAGAATCTTTTACGTATAGGGGCAACTTTGTCAGTAAAAAGAATTCCATTTAAATGATCATGCTCGTGTTGAATTATTCGCGCTTTTATGCCATCATACTTTTCATTATGGAATTCAAAGTTCTTGTCGTAATACTGTATTCTAATAACAGGTTTACGCTTCACTTCTTCCCTTATTCCGGGAATACTTAAGCAACCTTCATTAAATTCCCATTTTTCGCCTTCTTCAAGTATAATGTGCGCATTGATAAATACTTTTTTAAAGTTTTCCAGTTCCGGATCATCTTCGGCCAATGGCGATGCATCAACTATAAATAAACGTATTGATTTTCCAATTTGCGGAGCAGCTAAGCCAACTCCATCAGATTGATTCATGGTTTCAAACATGTTTTCAATAAGCACGGATAATTCTTCATAATCTTCATCAATATCTTTTGTTACTTTTCGTAAAACTGGCGAACCATAAACGTATACAGGTAATATCATTGTTTTGTTCAGTTTTAAAATAGAATGTAAAAATATAAATTCGTTAAGAATTAACAGTAAATTGATTGTGGTTTTTTTTATTCATTAAATTGACTGATTTGAAAACTATTTATTCTGTTCCAGGTACGATTGTAAAATAATAGTTGCGCTTACTGCGTCAATTAATGATTTGTCCTGGCGTTTTTTCTTTTTTACTCCGCTTGCAATTATAGCTTGTCGTGCCATTTTAGATGTAAATCTCTCATCAGCTTGTTTAACAGGAATGTTTGGAAATTCTTTTTTAAGTTTATTTATAAACGGATTAATGAATTTTACTGACTCAGAAGGTTTTCCATTCATTTGCAACGGCATTCCAATTACAATGGTTTCAACATCTTCTTTTTTGAAATAGTTTTTTAAGTACTCAATGATGTCTTTTGAATGAACTGTGGTTAAGCTACTGGCAATTAATTTTAAAGGATCAGTTACGGCTAAACCAACTCTTTTTTGACCATAATCAATTGCCAGTATTCTTCCCATAAACCTGCTTATTTAAAATAAATTTGAATTGCAAAATTAGTAAATCGGATTGCAAATCCTACTTCACTTATTAACTAAGAAAAATTCAATACGCTTTACAAAAGTGCGCCGGAAGAAGGAAACTATTTAAATTGTTGTTAGTTTTGCTTACTTTTATGGGTTCCAGCATCCTCTTTACTTTTTATTTAAACATTCTTCGATATTAGTGCTTAGTAAATCAAAAATGTAATTAGTAACATCACCCTCAACTCTTCCGCCATAAAAAACATTATGTAATTTACCTTTTTTATTTATTATCATGTGCGTTGGCCATCCTGCTATTATGCAATAGTCTACTGAAATTGATGAACAGCTGGGAATTATTTTATAGTTAAAATTATGCTTCGGAAGGAAATATGTTTCGATATCTTTAAGATCATTTCTACAAAGAGATATAAAAACAATATCATCAGTTTCACTATAATAGTCTACTAATTTATTTAATCCTGGGATCTCTGCAATACAGGGTTTACATTCAATAAACCAAAAGTTTAGTACTATGATTTTACCTTTCAAATTCTTAATTTCGATAGTATCACCTTTAATTGTCGTTGCTTTGAAGTTGGGTACTTTACAACCAATTATTTCATTTTTAAAACGTTCATTTCTGTTAAGAATATCTTCATCTGTAAAATCATCATTTAACTCATTTCTTGCAAAACAATTATCAAAACACTCAGATTGAGAATAAGTGATATTAATGTTAATTATAAACACTAATGATATAAGTAGTTTTTTCATAATAAATATTTTTAGAATTACTAATATTTTCGCCCTTGTTGTTGTTATCACCAACAAGTGGATAACAAAGAAAGAATTTTAAATGTATGTATAGCGTGTGATTCGTGGTTTTGTGATATTGGTAGGAGAGAGGTTTGTAATTAATTACCTAAAGAATCAGGATTTTTTTATCAGCTATTCCTTCAATTGCATAAACTTTACAAATATATAATCCTGCACTGGCTTTCTTGTTTAATTTATTTTCCCCGTTCCAGGTTATAAGGTTTTTCCCAGTTTCACAAGGCTGATAAAAATTGAATATCCGTTCCCCTGTAATTTTATATATTTCAATATAAACATTTTGAGTTTTTTGTAACTCCAGTTCTATATATGTATTTTCTATCAGATTGTTAAAAGGATTAGGATAGATATTTATATTTAATTCATGGGAACTTAATTTCTCTTTAATACCGGAAAGTAAATCCACAGGTAACTTGTATGCCGAAACACCATATGTACTTGCGAAAAGGGTTCTTGTTGAATTATGAAAATCCAGCGACAGGAAAGGTGCGTTTGGCAAATTGTTTGAAATGTTCAACCATTCCTGGCCTGAGTCAGGTGATTTAAAAACCCCCGCATCAGTTCCTATAAAAAGATTGCCAGGTTTGTTTGGATCAATAATAATATCATTTACCGGAACATCGGGTAAATCATTACCAATTGCTTCCCAGTTTAATCCGAAATCGTTTGATATAAAAACATGTGAATCAAATTCATCCCACTTGTATCCTGAAACAGTTACAAATAATACATTTTCATTAAAAGGACCGGTTTTAGCACTGGTAATCCACCTGTTTGGAAGCCCGTTAGACCGGTCTGCCCAACTAATTCCATCATTATCACTTGTATGGACTTTACCATCGGCAGTTCCAACCACTAATATTTCAGGGTTTAGTTTTGAAATGTCTATACAAGTAATTGTATGATGATTATTGTTATTTCCATTTGTCAGGTCATTGCTAATTGTATACCAGTTATCTCCCTGGTCTGTCGTTTTCCATATACGATAAGTCCCTGCATAAAAAATATTTGGATATAAAGGGTGAATTATATATGGAGTTACCCAGTTTGTCCGGTCATTTGAAAAATCATCACTTATATTTTCAAAAGAATATCCATTATTTTTAGTTCTATGAATTACACCAAATTGGTTTGCACAATAGAAAGTATTCATATCTGAATAATCGAAAACGCAAACCATACCATCACCACCAAGTATTTTTTCCCAGTTATTATCCATTCCACTACTGGTAAGAATAACACCGTTATCCTGGGTTCCACCCATTATTCTTTCAGGATTATTTTTATCAACAGTAATATCGTAGAACTGTGTTAATGGAAGATTGTTGATTTTAAACCATGTATTGCAGTCATTTTCAGAAACATACAAACCTCCATCATTTCCGTTTATTACTTTGTTGTTCAGTGTATCAAACACCAGGGCATGATGATCAACATGAATTGTTTCACTAATGTTATACCATGTATTGCCGCCATTTGTTGTCCTGTATATCCATAATCCCATCGCGTATACTATGTCTTCATCAAACGGATCAACCCTGATTTGACCAAAAAACCATCCATAAGTCCTGCAAATGTCCCTTAAAACATAATCTGATGTATTTTGCCAGCTTGAACCCCCATTAGTTGTTTTATAAACATAAATACCTTCACCATCAATATCATACATTGCATATAACACATCCGGGTTTGACCTGGATATATCTATACCAATCCTGCCAACGCCGGCATTATTCGGAAGGCCGAATAAAAGTTCTGACCAGTTATTTCCGCCATCAGCAGATTTCCATATTCCGGATGTTTCTCCAAAAGAATTTCTATAGTTAATTCCCCTGCGCCTTTCCCACATAGCTGCGTATAATATTTCCGGATCTTCCGGATGTTGTACTATGTCAATGGCAGATGTTGAGTCAGTTAAAAACAATACCTGGTCCCATGTTTCACCTCCGTTAATACTTCTATAAATACCTCTTTCATTATTGGTTGTAAATAAATTACCACAAGCAGCAACAAATATCCTGTCAGAATTAGAATAATCAACCACAATTCTTCCAATAAATGCTGAGTTCCCTAAACCTGAATATGACCATGTTTCACCAGTATCAACCGATTTATATATACCACTTCCTAAATAGCTATAGCTGGTTGCATTTGATTCTCCTGTTCCGGCATAAATAATATTCTGGTTATTCGGGTCAATTGCCAGGTCGCCAATAGAAATTGAAGATATATGCGAGAAAGTATTTACCCAGTTATTTCCATTATCAGTTGTTTTTAATATTCCACCAGACGCTCCACCAACAAAAACTATTGAAGGATCATCAGGAACTATTTCAATATCAGTTATTCTTCCCCCGATATTCAGAGGACCGCAAAAATCCCATTCAATATCATTTTGGTTTTTGATATTATTAAAAACAGGCTTTCTATTTATTGAAGCTAAATACTGCTGAACATTAATTTCTTCATAAGGGTAGCATCGCTGATACGAAAACCAGTCATTAGGATATTCTTTTGGGAATTCATTTTTATTTACAGATTCATATGAAGGTTTTATTATTATATCTTGCTTCAGAAAAACTATAAAAACAATTAGAAAAATAATATAGATAATTTTATGCATGTTAATTGTAATGGCTAAATATTATTTAAAGCAAAATTAATAAATTAGTGAATTATAAATTTTAATATTGTATAAAGATAGATTATAAAAATGATAATTATTTATGTTTGTTAACCCACGGAAATACGGATTACCTTCATATAACATAATTTTAATCCATGGTGGTCCAGGTGCTTTAGGTGATATGGCCCCCGTAGCAAAAGTATTGGCGGTGAATTTTGGAGTACTTGAACCATTTCAAACGAAAGAAAAAATTAAAGACCTGGTTGATGAAATGTATGAAATTATCATTGTAAATTCAGATTTACCAGTTGTATTAGTTGGACATTCCTGGGGTGCATGGTTAGCTATTATATTCACGGCAAAATATCCATCACTGGTTAAGAAAATAATATTGATCAGTTCCGGTGCATTTGAAGTAAAATATATTAGCGATCAGTTAAAGACAAGACTTGATCGACTATCAGGAAACGAACAATTTGAGGTAGAATACCTGATGCGTGAAATGAGTAATTCTGACCCAAAAGAATTTGAT
>DAOVJU010000530.1 GCA_030632095.1 Chlorobiota bacterium | reverse complement strand
GAAAGACACAAGTCATAAAATGCATTGTTTTACTGCTTTACGAAAAAGCATGGAAAAGAGAGGTTGAATTTAAATAAACTTTATGTTTTTATTCATTTTTTAATAGTAGGTATTCCTGACATTACAATTGTTCCTATTCCACCAATAATAAACAGCGTTATCCTTACATATATATTATCAATAAAAGCAAAGGCAGATATTGAAATCATAATCCACATAATTGAAATGGAATAAATTTTGGTTTTGATTGTAATTCCTTTGTTTGCTCTGTATTTAATTATATAGCTTCCTAATACCTTATTACTGATTAATGTGTTATAAAGTTTTTCAGAACTTCTTGCATATAGGCCGGCAGTTAAGAGTAGGAAAGGAGTTGTTGGTAAGCCTGGAACTACAATACCAATGATCCCCAATATCAAGGATAATGTTCCTAATATAATTAATACAGGTTTTAACATAAATGAAAAATTCAAAGGTAATCACTATGTTTAAATATTATAGCCGTTATTTCGTTAAAATTTTTCTATTATCTTTGTCCTTTTAAAAATCGAAATGGAATGATAAATATTAATAATGGCTCAAGTATTTCCCTTGAAGATATCAATATGATAGTTTTTGGAGAGGAAAAACTTTTCATAGGAACTGATGTTTATAAAAAGGTTAAAGACAATTATAATTTCCTTAAAGATTTCTCGAAAAAAAAAATAATTTATGGTATAAATACCGGATTTGGGCCGATGGCTCAATATAAAATTGAGGATGATAAACAAAAAGAGCTACAATATAATCTGATTAGAAGCCATGCTGCCGGATTAGGTAATCCAATAGATGCTAAAAGTATTAAGTCGGCAATGGTTGTTCGTCTTAATTGTTTGATGATGGGATACTCAGGAATACATCCTGAAGTGATTGAACTGCTGGTAAAGTTGATAAATAATGATGTAATTCCGTATATTCCGGAACATGGAGGGGTTGGGGCAAGTGGAGACCTGGTACAACTTGCTCATTTGGCACTTATTTTAATTGGTGAAGGGAAAGTGTTGTACAAGAATAAGTGGATGGAAACATCAAAAGTATATAAGGAGCTTGGTATTCTACCAATAAAAGTTCATATACGAGAAGGACTATCACTTGTAAATGGTACTTCTGTAATGACAGGCATTGCGTCAATAAACTTGATTTACGCACGAAACCTTTTAAACTGGATGATAGTTGCATCGGTAATGATAAACGAGCTTGTTCAGTCTTTTGATGATCACTACAGCAGAGCATTGAACAGTGCCAAAAGGCATACAGGCCAACAAAAAATTGCTGAAATAATGCAAAACATGCTAAATTCCAGCAAACTAACCACACGACGCGAAGATGCTTTGTTCAGCAATGGAAATAAAAATGGGTTCAGGATCCATAAGAAAGTACAGGAATATTATTCGTTACGTTGTTTACCGCAAATATTAGGGCCCATTTATGATACATTGCTTACAGCTGAGGAAGTAATAACAAATGAGATGAACTCTATCAGCGATAATCCAATTATTGACATGGAAAACCAATATATTTTTCATGGCGGTCATTTTCATGGAGATTATGTTTCACTGGAAATGGATAAATTAAAAATTGTTTTCACCCGTTTGGCAATGCTGGCAGACAGACATATCAATTTTCTAATGAACAGCAATCTGAACAATATTCTTCCTTCATTTGTTAATTTGGGTATATTAGGCCTGAACCTCGGTATGCAGGGAGCGCAATTTACTGCCGTTTCAACAACAGCAGAGTGCCAAACATTATCATTTCCAATGTATGTCCATAGTATTCCGAATAATAATGAAAATCAGGATATAGTTAGTATGGGAACAAATTCAGCACTAATTACACGAAAAGTTATTGAAAATGGATTTCAGGTACTTGCAATAGAGATGATTTCACTCATTCAAGCTATCGACTACATGGGGTTTTCCTCCAAACTGTCAATCATTTCATGTGATACTTATAACAAGTTGCGTGAAATAGTACCGAAATTTAAGGAAGATCATGCATTATATACAGACATAGAGAATGTTAGAAATTATATTTTTAAGAACAATTTAGATTTACTTTAGTATATGAGTAAAATAGCACTTGTTACAGGTGGATCAAGAGGTATAGGACATGCCATTTCCATAAAATTAGGTGAAATGGGTTATTATATTTTAATTAAATAAAAAACATATAAAAAGGAAGCAGATAATACACTAGGCATTATTAAAGATAATGGTGGAGTTGGAACACTCATGCCTTTTGATGTATCTGACACAGATCAGGTTGAACAAGCTTTAACAAGCTGGAAAGAGAAAAATAATGATAAATATATTTCGATCCTGATACACAACGCGGGTATTCGTAGAGACAATCTTTTTATGTGGATGAAGGATGAAGACTGGTCAGATATCATGAATACAAACCTGAATAGCTTTTATTATATAACAAAGCCACTTATACAGGATATGTTAGTTAATAAATTTGGACGTATTGTAAATGTTGTCTCATTGTCAGGAATTAAAGGAATGCCTGGTCAAACTAACTATTCAGCTGCAAAAGCAGGCGTTATTGGAGTGACTAAAGCTTTGGCGCTGGAAGTGGGTAAGAAAAATGTTACGGTTAATGCAGTTGCTCCTGGGTTTATAAAAACCGACATGACAGCTGATTTGAGTGAAAAGGACCTGAAAAAGATGATTCCTATGAATCGTTTTGGTGAGCCAGAAGAAGTTGCTGATGTGGTAGGTATGCTGGCAACAGAAAAGTCACTTTATATTACAGGAGAAGTGAT
>DAOVJU010000024.1 GCA_030632095.1 Chlorobiota bacterium | reverse complement strand
GATGCTTCACTGGGATGTGAATAATGGAATTGCAAGACGAAGCTGGGCACGTAATGAAGGTTCTGTTTTCGCTATTAAAAGAGCTATGGAAGAAGAACCGCGATTAAAAGTTACATTGCCCAATTTGGTTGATGATGAAATAATTGAAGGATTGTTTTGATACAAACCACTAATGATATATTTATTATTAGTAAGTGCTTGAATTAAAATATGTTTCTTTGGTACAAAAGTTGTAAATTGATGTAATAAACTGCATCATGATGAAAAATTTAATCATATTAAATATCATATTAATTAGCTTATTTACATCCTGCTTACCTGATGAAGATGTAATTCCTGACACTGATGACCCGAGAGATAAAATAGTGGATACATGGGATTGTGCTGAGATTAGCCCTACATATGGTGAAACAAACTATATGGTAGATATATCAAAATATGAAGATGATGATTCTGAAGTTGTATTAAGCAATTTTTACGGTTTGGGCGCCTGGAGTTCATTAAGCGCGACAATGTCCGGATTTAAACTTACAATCAGCTCACAAACTATTGAAGGCCATTTAATTTCTGGCAATGGTACAATTTCATCAAATTATAAAACCATAAACTGGACTTATGAAGTTATCGAATTAAACAAATCGGGGAATGATGAAAAGTTCAGTGAAACAGTAACAGCTACTTATACCAGATAATTTATTGAAAATTTTAAAACCTCCGTCTTTGATGGTGGTAATATCTATTTGTCTTTCAGCCGTCCATTTGTATTTTTGAATAATGAATATTTCAATATTCATCATTCCTTGCTCTGTATTCGATATTTATACGATAGCTTAAATTACGATAAGTTTGGATTTCTGAAATTTGCAACAGATTGAACTACGATAAGTCAAGAACTCTGACAATGTAACAATTTAACCCCGATACGCTTATTCTTCGCTACGGGGCAGGCAATAGAACCCTGATACGCTCCCCGATAAGATCGTTTCTCCCCACGGGGCAGGCAATTACAATTTATTTATACACTAACTTGTAGGGCCTTGAAATTTTCTTCTTCAATTCATCAATTCCTATATCGCGGCTTATCCTGAGATTTTCTTTACCATCGAAAAATAATAGTATTGTTGGAGCAATAAAAATACCATTTTGAGCTGCTATTTCAGGATTTTTATAAATATCAACATAAAACAATTTTATTTTGGCAAATTCATTGGTTACCAACTCCATAGTTTTGGGTTTCAATACCTTACACACATCGGATTTATTATGTGAAAAGTATACTAAAGTTGCAAAATTCTTTAACAAAACACTTTGAAACTCTGATAAATTACTGATATTCTTATATTCCATTTTATATATAATTATTCATTTAATTCATAAATTATATTTCCGGTACATCCGCTTGGAAATGAGATGCTTAAAAAATTAGAAATAGTTGGGGCAATATCACATATTGAGATTTCCCGTAATATATTTCCTCTTTTAATTTTCCATCCATACCATATAAGCGGAACATGCGCGTCATACTGATAGGCTGAATTATGATTAGTTGATGAAGTAGTCATGTGAATCCAACCTGGTTCAAGATTAATAATTACATCTCCTGAACGTTTTTGATTATATCCTTTCTGGATGCTTGCAAAAACACCATGGGTGAAATTACCCTTTTCAAGGCTCGACCCTGATATAGCATTGGCAACTCCGGTAAATTGTATCATAAAGTTAGCGGTTTTTTCCTGAACTTCAGATATTGACAGTTTAGAATCTTCAATTAATATATGATTTAAATAAATCTGGCCGGAAATGTAACTTTTAATCCAGTCACCATTTCCATAAAGTGCATTTAAGTAACTTTGTAATAAACTTAAAGCTTTTCTTTGATTAAAATATCCGGCAGGAATACCCTGGTCTTTTAAATAATCAGGTATATTAACTATACCATGATCAGCTGTCAGGAAAACAAGTGTATTTTCTTTCCCTATGGTTTCTTCTATAAAATCCAGAAAATGGGCAAGCTCTTTGTCAAGCCTGATGTAAGTATCTTCAATTTCAACAGAAGCCGGTCCAAATTCATGTCCTATATAATCGGTTGATGAAAAGCTTAGCATTAAAATATCGGTAAAATCATCCTGGCCTAAATTTTCACTAACAATTGTTTCAATGGCAAAATCTTTGGTTATGGTATTCCCAAACGGTGTTGATTTCAACAAACTATAGGATTTGTAGATTTTAAACATTTTAACTAAATTATAAGGGAAAGTGACCTGGCCTAATAATCCTTTTTCATATTTATTTTCATCCGGCAGGCTTTCTGTATATTGTTCAATAGGAAGTGAAGTACTCCAATTTCTGTTAAGGTACAGATCCTGAAGTTTTTTATCATTGAATTTTCTTACCCATCCGGGGAGTGAATCAATATAATAGGAGCTTGATATCCAGTTTCCGGTTTTGTCTTCCATCCAGTAAGCAGCATCAGCCATATGCCCGGCAGTAAATATTGCAGCTCTGTCTTTTAGCGCGATACCAATTACTTTTGATTTTTTACTTACAAGTTTTAATTCATCACCAATATTGGTAGTTAGCAATAGCTTAGGTGATCTTTGCCCTTCGGCACTTGAACATCCAACAGCTTGAACATCAAAATCTTCAACACAATAGATATTTTTCTCTTGTAACCTGACATACCAGTCATTGGAAACAATTCCATGATATTGTGGTAAAGAACCGGTAGATATAGTAGCATGACCAACACTAGTCTGTGTGAACAAATATTCAAAATTTGCATCTTTACAATTAGTTCCTTTATTTATTAGCCTTTTAAACCCATTATCACCATATTTGTCCCAATACCTGTAAAGAAAATCATAACGCATCTGGTCAACAATAATACCTATTACAAGTTTTGGTCTTTCAGGAGGAAACCCTTTTCTTTTTTGCCCTATTCCACAGGTATTTAAAAAAATAATTAAGATAATAAGGAGTGATATTTTTTTTGTTTTTATCATATTGAAAACTGATCTTTTGTTCTAATTAGTATTCATCCGTAAAGTCTTCCTCCATCGTGCGCCCCTCTAACTCCCCAAACGGGGAGAACCAGCCAATCCGCCATGAGTGCGGGCTTCCCCGTTTGGGGACCGAGGGCAGCGATGGCGATATGATTTTTTTGACTTTAAGGATACACATTAATGAGAGTTTTTAATAAATTTTTTAGTACTATACGAGTTATTATTTGATAATTTAATGAAATATAATCCATTATCTATTTTAGAAATATCCAACGCATGCCTGTTAATTCCTTTAATTGTTCTGATTTCATTTTGCATAACAGTTTTTCCAAGCGAATTTAAAATTTCAAGATCAAAACTCGAATTGTTTAATGACTTAAATGTTATGTTAACTGCATTTCTTGCCGGATTCGGATTAACAGCCAGTTTGAATGGATCCTTATTCGGTTCGGTAATCCGATTGGAAATGACTTCCAGTGTAAAACTTTGTAATATTGTATTCTCATTGTCCGAGGCACTTAAAACAATAGTATCAATACCAGAATTTTCTTCTCCCGGGATACCGGAAAGTATGGCTGAATTTATATTATCTATTTCAAAGTTTAACCAGGCTGGTTTTTCAGTACACTCTATTGCAACAGTATCTTCATTCAGATCATTTACAAAAATATAATATAGATATTCTTCACCAACAACTACCTCGGTTTCCGGTAAAGTTTCAAAATATGGAGGAAAATTTTGGCCATTATCAGTTAAAGGCAATGTAATATAATCAATCCAGGCAGCATCTTCTCCACCTGTTTCGGAGAAATCTTTTGCATACTGCCATTTTAATGTATGTTCACCGGTTGATAATGTGTAGTTTTCCTCACTCCAGCTAACTTCACCGGTCCATTCACCTTTTTTTACACCATCAATATGGAAACTTAAATAGTCGAAACCACTTTCTGATGAAACTTTTTTATAAAAGGAAATTTCACTTTCTAATAATACATTAAGGTTTAAAAGAACTGATGTTGTTTGCTGGTTTCCGATACTGTCTGATTTTGCTGAGTAATTTCCATCCCATGTATAATCCTGGTTAATTGACCATTCGGCATTACCGGCAAAGCTAAAATCTGCCTCAGAAAAATCACCGGTTTCAAAGCTTAAGCTTGTACTAAAATATAATGGGAAATTAAATGTGTTGATATCGGTTGTAACTGTTATTAATTTTACGACGCTTATATAATCTTCTTTCGAAACTTTTATTTTATAATTTCCTTCAAGAACATTATTAATAATGTAATAACCTTCGTTATTTGTAAAGACAGCATCTAATGGAACATCCAATAATTCAACTTTAGCATTTTCCATAGGCATTCCGTTTATACCATCAGTTATGATTCCAATAATTTCAATTGATTCGGCGAGTATAAGTTCAATGTTCTGAATAACTGTTTGATAATTTAAAGTAGACACATTATAAATTGTTTGAGGAATATATGCGTAAGCTGAATAGCTAATATCCCATGTTCCTTCTTCAATTGGTCTGTAATAATTTCCATGATCAGGATCAGTATAAATATTAGAGCTATCAATATCATGATCAATTACTGTAATTGAAGCATATAAAGGATCACCGTTTTCGTTTGTTACTGTTCCGTTAATTCCGTACAGGGATTGTTCTATATAATTTAAAAATGCTTGTTTATTATAATTCCAATGAGCAGGTAATTGTTCGCAAGCTAACAATTTTGCATTTGAAAGTTCCAAAGTAAATTCACGGCAATGCATAAAATAATTCATGTAATCTTGTCGCCCACCATTAATTTCGTACCAATCGTATCCGTTAGTTATTCCATTATTAAAACCTGTCATATACCCTGAGCTGTAAGCATGTACAGTGTCGGCATATTGGTGCGAAACATGTTGCCACCATTCATCATCGGCATGTCTTTTTGACCATGTATCCCAGGGATAATTAACACATTCGGCACCACTATGCGAATTTGCCGAAAGCACAAAATTATGTTCCTCTGCAAAATTCATCATAACAATAGTTTCGGTTTGATATGAATTTCCGTCAGGATGTTGTCCATCTTGAGGATCAGGATAGTTTCGGTTCAGGTCAACATAATTTGCATTAGAACGAGTTGCTCCACTTACAGTATTGTTACCTCCGGCATAAGTTCCGTCAGGGTTTGATAAAGGATTTATCCAAATTTCAACATTGTCTATTAGATTTGTAACTTGATTATCAACTCCGTAATTTTCAAGCATATAATCAATTAATCGTAAGAAAAGAATATAATCAACAATTTCGTCGCCATGCATTTGTCCTGTATAAAGAAATTCAGGTTCAGCTTCCTCGGTATCTACATTATCAGATATTTTAACACATAAAATATTTCTTCCATTAACAGAAGAACCTAAGTTATGTATAGTACAAATATCAGGATAATCTGCAGCAAATTGATACATCATAGAATCATGCACTTCATAAGTTGGATATTTGTTCCAATTAGCCATTTCAGCTATTGTTGTTGCCATTGTAAGAGATTTTTCGCCAATGTTTCGTTCTACAATATCAAAGGAATATCCAAAATTTAAAAATTTATCAAATTCCTTGCTGTTAGCATAAGCATTTACAGTATTGCCGGTTATGCCATCAATTGAAATAATTTTTCCAAGTTTTTGAACTTGTTTTAAATTACTTTCTTCGAAAGTAAAATTAATTTCGCCACGTTGTTTTATAATTTCTCTTGCACGTTCTGTCTGGCTTTTTTGAGCAAAAAGATAAGTGTGGCTTATTAAAATAGTTAGAATTAAACTAAGTACTTTATTTTTCATTATAAAATTTTATTTGATTATTACACATTAAAACGAATATATAGAATATCGCCATCTTTAACGATATAGTTTTTGCCTTCTACATGCAATTTGCCGGTTTCCTTACAAGCCTGTTCCGAGCCAAATTTTATATAATCGTCGTATTTGATGACTTCGGCGCGGATAAACCCTCTTTCAAGGTCACTGTGAATGATACCGGCTGCTTGAGGAGCGGTCATTCCTTTACGGATTGTCCATGCTCTTACTTCTTTTGGGCCGGCTGTTAAAAAAGACTGTAAATTTAATAAACTGTACGCCGATCGTACCAATTTATTTACACCAGGTTCTTCTAATCCTGCATCATTTAAAAATTCCATTCTTTCTTCCCTGGTTTCTAATTCTGAAATATCAGCCTCTAATCCTCCTGCAATAATTAATATTTCAGTGTTTTCATTTTTCAATACTTCTTTTACAAGATCAACGTATTTATTACCAGAGACTGCAGATTCTTCATCAACGTTGCATACATACATTATTGGTTTTGCAGTAAATAAAAACAGATCCTGAATATATTTCTTATCATCTTCATTCACTGGCGCTGTTCGGGCATTATTAAAATTTTCAATATGTTCTTTATAAATGTTTAAAACTTGAATTCCATGTTTTGCATCTTTATCTCCTGATTTAGCAATTTTCTCAAGTCGCTCTATTTTTTTCTCCACTGATTCCAAATCCTTAACCTGTAATTCCAAATCGATGGTTTCCATATCTCTTACGGGATCAACTGAGCCATCTACATGCGATAAATTGTCATTATCAAAACATCTTAGTACATGAATTAAGGCATCTGTATTTTTTATATCAGTAAGGAATTTGTTTCCAACACCTTCCCCTTTGCTTGATCCTTTTGTTAGGCCAGGAACATCAACTATTTCAACAGTGGCAGAAGTTATTTTTTGAGGTTTTACGATTTCTGCAAGTTTATCCGGTCTTTCGTCAGGAACATTAATTATTCCAATATTTGACTTATTTGTACTAAATGCAAAATCTGTTATTTCAGCTCTGGTATTTGATATGCAATTGAATAAAGTTGTTTTTCCAACATTTGTGATTCCCAGGATTCCGCACTGAAGAGCCATTTAATTGAGTTAAGAATTAAGAATTATAAATTAAAAATGTGAGTAAGAGTGTGATGTTTTGAGATTGTTTAGTTATTAAAAGAAATTTGGCTAAAAGTACTAATTTCAAATTTTATTTCTAAGTCTGTATCAAAGTAATAATTTGAATATTATACCTTTTACCAAATACTAACAATGAAATCTTATCGTTAAGTAGTAAATAGACTATTTAATTCGAACCTCACTAAATCTGCAAAATATTGTTAATTAGAATTACAAATAATATTTTCATTTATTGGTGAATATTGTTAAATTGTTATATGGCTAAATTGCTCTCTAACAACAATTTAACAATTAAGCCATTTAACAATTCTTGCTGAATAATTATCCTGAAGTATTAGGATGCAATTTAATCAATAAAAAGCAGGTAATTTAGTGAGTTCTGTAATTACTTATATTTATATCTTTGGAGAAATTATCTAAATCATATATGAAAAGAAGAAATTACCTGATATTTTTTGTAATATCTATAATCGTTTTCGCTGCTTGTAATAAAGAAGAGTTTGAAACCAGTTCTAATGCGCGCTTAGCTTTTTCACTTGATACAGTGATGTTTGACACTGTTTTCACTGATGTTGGTTCTACTACTAAACGCCTGAAAGTTTACAACAATCACAACAAAATTTTAAACATATCTTCAATTGATCTTGCGGGTGGAAATTCAAGTAATTTTCGTTTGAATATCGATGGGTATGAGCTTAATTCCATTTCTGATATTGATATTTTACCCAAAGACAGTATGTATATTTTTGTTGAAGTCACTGTTGATCCTAATGAACAAAATAGCCCTTTAATGATACATGATTCAATTGTTTTTATTACCAATGGAAATATTCAGGATGTTGATCTTGTAGCTTTTGGGCAGAATGTGCATAAAAAAAATAAAGAGATTATTGGGACCCAAACCTGGGTTAATGATAAGCCTTATCTGATTTACAACTATTTAGCTGTTGATAGCCTTGAAACCTTAACTATTGAAGCAGGAGTTAAAATACATTTTCATCAGGGTGCAATTTTATATGTTGCCGGGACAATAATAGTCAATGGTACGGTTGAAGAACCAGTGATTTTTCAAGGTGATCGCCTGGAAGAAGCATATGATGATGTGCCTGGTCAGTGGGGATTAATAGTCTTGGCAGCAGGAAGCTATAACAATAGAATTGATCATGCCATTATTAAAAACGCTGTTGCTGGTATTCAGGTTGGTGAATATGATAGCGAAGTAGCTTCAGATTTATTTATTTCCAACACCCGTATTGAAAACATGACTTCTTATGGGCTTTATTTATTCAACTCATCAGTATTTGCGGCTAATTGTTTAATTGCAAATTGTGGATACTATGGCGCCTTTATGGCTGTTAGCGGATATCATAGATTTTACCATTGTACATTTGCAAATTACTTTGATTATGCAAATAGAATTGATCCTACAATACTCATAAGTAACAATATTATAGTTTATGATGTTGAGTACATTGGTAACATGGATGCATATTTTGGTAATTCAATTATTTATGGTAGCAATTTGGAGGAAATAGAAGTTAGTGATGATTCGCAAGGAGAAATGATTTATAAATTCGAAAATTGCCTGACTCGAATTAGAACTGATAACAATGCAACATATGAATTTGATTTGTCGGATACATCGCACTTTGTAAATATCATAAACAATGAAGATCCTGGTTTTAAAGACATTATTGAATATAACTATGAATTAGATACCCTATCAGTTGCGAAAGATGCAGGATCAAGAAGTATTACCGATAAGTATGACTTTCTTGAATTTGATATTTTAGGACAATCAAGAATATCAGATTCAAACCCTGATCTTGGTGCATATGAACGTATTGAAGAATAAATTATCTGGCTGTTTCAAAATGTCAATTTGGATTAATTATAAATTTTGCTGAGAGTTCATTAATCACAAAAAGAATAATTTTATAATCTGTTAACTTAACGAAGTGATATCACGAACACCTTTGAAAATAAATAATATTGTGAGTAATCTGTGGCAAATTTGATTTCCCACTATATTTCATATAGAACCAAAATATTGAACTCAGTTTTTCAAAAAATAGCATCCTTAGCATTCATTTTCTTTTTCATAAGTAATTGTGGAAATGGTCAAACATATGACTCAAGTGAGTTATCTCGTGGTGATGTTAGGCTAATGTTTTACAATTGCGAAAATCTTTTTGATACAGATGATGATCCGTTAAAACGTGATGAAGAGTTTCTGCCGGATGGTGATAGAAACTGGTCGAAATACCGTTACTGGAAAAAACTGAGTAATATCTACAAAGTCATTATTGCTGTTGGAGGATGGGATGCTCCTGAAATTGTTGGCTTATGTGAAATAGAAAACCTAAAGGTGCTTAGAGATTTAGTGAATAATACACCCCTTTCAAGAATTGGTTATGAAATTGTTCATTACGAATCGCCTGATAAACGGGGTATTGATGTTGCACTATTTTACAGGCCGGATAAAGTTGAATTGCTTTATTCAAAAGCTATCCCTATAAATTTTCCGAATGAACCAAACCATAAAACACGTGATATTTTACAAGTTAAAATTTTAACAAAAAACGAGGATACTTTGCATGTTTTTATAAATCACTGGCCTTCCAAATGGGGCGGGCAGTTAGAAACTGAACCTTCCAGGATATTTGTTGCAAGCATTTTACGCGAGAGTGTGGATTCAATTTTTAGTATGAATAAAAATGCAAATATTGTGATTACCGGTGATTTTAATGACGAGCCGGAAGATAAAAGCCTTAAACATCATTTAAATGCTAAACTTGTATATGATAAGTATGAACCGGGTGAATTGTACAATTTATCTTATTATTTAGAACATGAAAAACAGTTAGGATCGCATAAATATCGGAGTGAGTGGGGTATTCTTGACCAGATGATTATTTCCGGTTCTTTGTTAAATAAGAATTCTAAACTGAAAACTACCATTGATAATACATCAATCTTCAATGCAGAATTTCTCCTTGAAAAGGATGAAAGTTATTTAGGTAAAAAACCCTTCAGGACTTATACCGGATTTAAATTTAACGATGGGTTCAGCGATCACTTACCTGTTTATATTGATCTGTTCTTTAAATAAAGAAGAGAGTCATTCACCTGCTTTTTGGTCTCAAACCAATTTCTTCACCTTTTTTGATCATAAAATCAAAAGCAGATTCATGGTTATTTTTTATAACACCATCAAGTATTGCATCTTTAATTGCATTTTTAATTATCCCAACTTTCTTGCATGGTTTTATTCCAAACGTACTAATAATTAAATCGCCCGAGATAGGAGGTTGCCAGTTTCTGATTTTATCTTTTTCTTCAACATCATTCAATTTCTGCCTTACTAACTGAAAATTATTAAGGTATTTTTTAATTTTCTCAAAATTTTTAGAAGTTATGTCAGCATCACAAAGTTTCATTAAATCATCAATATCATCTCCGGCATCAAATAATAATCTTCGTATGGCAGAATCTGTTACAACATCTTGTGCCAGTGCAATTGGCCTTAAATGCAACAATACAAGTTTCTGTACATATTTCATCTTTTCATTTTGGGGCAATCTCAAATTCTGAAAAATGCCCGGTACCATTTTAGCTCCAAAAAACTCATGTCCATGAAATGTCCAGCCTTGTCCGGTTTGGTATTTTTTTGTACCTGGCTTGGCAATATCATGTATAAGTGCAGCCCATCTTAACCATAGATTACTGGTAGTTTTTGCAATGTTATCTAATACTTGAAGCGAATGGTAAAAATTATCTTTATGATCTTTACCTTCTTTTGTTTCTATACCTTTCAGGTTTGACAATTCAGGAAAGATAATATTTAAAAGTCCTGTTGAATCCAATAATTTAAATCCTGTTGAAGGGATATCTGACATAAGTATTTTATTCAGTTCATCGGAAATTCGTTCTTTTGAAACAATTTTTATCCGTTCTTTCATTTGTTGAATACCTTCAAATGCCGAATTATGAATTGTAAAATTCAATTGTGCAGCAAACCTGATTGCCCTGATCATGCGTAAAGGGTCATCGGAAAAAGTTATAAAAGGATCAGATGGGGTCCTTATTATCTTGTTTTGAATGTCTGACATCCCATCAAAAGGATCAACTAATTCACCATAAGTTGATTTATTAAGGCTAATGGCCATTGCATTAATGGTAAAATCCCTTCTATTCTGATCATCTGCTAAAGTGCCATTTTCAACAATTGGTTTTCTTGAATGCTTTCTGTATGATTCACGCCGTGCCCCAACAAATTCTATTTCAAGGTTTTTATGTTTTATTTGGGCAGTACCAAAATTTTTATAAATTACAACTTTCAGGCTTCCTAAGTATTTTGCTACTTTTTCAGCAAGTTTTATTCCATTGCCTACAGTGACAATATCAATATCTTTCGATTCTCTTTTTAAAATAATATCACGTACATAGCCTCCAATTACATATGTTTCCAGGTTTTCTTGTTGAACAACATCTGCAATTTGCTTAAAAATTATGTCATTTAGAGACATCTTCATATTTACATATGACAATTTATCAAATATTCATGACAAAATTACTACTTATTAATTCAACTTCTGCATTAAATCCTAAAATAGGAGATTGGTATTTGTTTTGATACGTTGAAATCAAATGATTTGTAAATTACTAATTCTAAAAAAAAAATCTGATGCTTGAACATTTAACAAAGGAAACTTTTAAAGAAAAGGTTTTTAATTATGAAGAAAAAAAGGAATGGGCTCTTGAGGGTGACAAACCATGTTTAATTGATTTTTATGCTGATTGGTGCCAACCTTGTAAAATGGTAACTCCAATTCTTGAAGAATTATCAAAAGAATACGAAGGTAAGGTTAATATATATAAGATTGATACTGAAGCTGAACAGGAATTATCAGCAATTTTTGGTATTCGCAGTATCCCGTCTTTATTATTTGTTCCCCAGGAAGGCCAACCACAAATGGCGCAGGGAGCTTTACAAAAAGATATTTTTGAGAAAGCTATAAAAGATGTATTGAATGTTGAAAAGTAAACACTGAATATTTAACCTGAATTATTCATACGTTTATTATAAAGTGCTTATATAATTCAGGTTAACCCCCGACTTAGTAAAGCTTAAATTTTGGAAGCGAAGCACAACAAAATATTAGCTTTTCTTTGTCGTCAGATTAATTCAGGATTCTGTCTTTTAAGTTTATGAATTAATCGGGTTAACGCTGATCATGAAAAGATCAGCGTTTTTTCTTTTCAGGAAAATACCTTAACTTTGCATCGTCACAATGGGGTGCCTTACAGGCTGAGATCATACCCTTTGAACCTGATACGGATAATACCGGCGAAGGGAAAAGAGTTAAATCCTAAACCTTATTGTAATATTTTAATTGTTTAACATTTAATAATTATTACAATGAAAAAATTACTGTTTTTTTTAATCTTTCAATCCTTACTTTTCAATTCTTTTGCTCAATACAGCATAAGTGGGCAAATAACTGATGAAAATGGTAAGGCTTTAATGGGGGCCAATGTTCAAATTTCCAATACATTTTTAGGTTCAATTTCAGGCACAGCAGGAAGCTTCAAAATTAAAAATGTTAAAAGCGGGAAATATAATATCCAGGTTTCTTTTGTTGGTTATGAACTTTTCGAAAAAGAGCTTCATGTTAGCAAGGATATAAGTATTGCTGTTATGTTAATTGAAAAGAATTATTTAACCGATGAAGTTATTGTATGTGCTACGAGAGCAGGAGATAAGGCTCCTTTAACTTATTCATCCCTTTCAAAAGAAGCCATTCAGGATCAAAATTTCGGGCAGGATATTCCTTATCTTTTAGGTTCATCTCCATCATTGGTTACAACTTCGGATGCCGGAACAGGAATTGGTTACACTAATTTTAGAATTCGTGGTACTGATTTAAACAGAATTAATGTAACATTAAATGGAATTCCAATGAACGATGCTGAATCGCATGGTGTATGGTGGGTTGATCTTCCTGATTTTGCTGAATCTGTTGATAATATCCAAATCCAGCGCGGAGTAGGAACTTCTACAAACGGTGCTGCTTCATTTGGAGCTACAATAAACTTACAAACTACAACCTTAAACAAAGATCCTTATGCAAAATATACAGTTACAGGTGGATCTTTTAACACTCTTAAAAATAGTGTTAGCGTAGGAACAGGCTTGATTAGAAACCACTTTACCTTTGATGCACGATTGTCAAAAATAAATTCTGATGGATATATTGATCGTGCGTGGGTTGATTTGAAATCATTTTATATGTCCGGGGGATATTATTCTAAAAGATCAATTCTAAGAATAAATGTATTTTCGGGTCTTGAAGAAACATACCAGGCTTGGTATGGAGTGCCGAAAGATATGCTTGAAACTAACAGAACTTACAATTATTACTTATATGAAAATGAAATTGATCACTATCAGCAAGATCATTTTCAAATATTATTTTCTCATGAAATAAATAAAAATATAAGCTTTAATTCAGCATTACACTATACAAAAGGCAAGGGGTATTATGAGCAATTTAAAGAAGATGAATCATTTAGTGATTATGGATTAGAAAACTTAGGTTTAACAAGCGATACAATAGAATCTACTGATTTAATAAGAAGAAAATGGCTGGATAATGATTTTTATGGCATCACATTTTCAGTTAATTACCAAAAGAATAAATTTAAATCAATCTTTGGTGGTTCTTGGAATCATTACTTAGGTGATCATTTTGGTAGAATTATTTGGTCTGAATATGCGAGTAATGGACCACTAAGATATGAGTGGTACAGAAGTACAGGTGATAAAATGGAACTAAGTATATATGAAAAAGTTAACTATCAGGTTAATAATAAACTGAAAATTTTCGGAGATATT
>DAOVJU010000302.1 GCA_030632095.1 Chlorobiota bacterium | reverse complement strand
CCACACGAATTTGAAACTAAATATTCTTCACTTTCATAATCATAAATAATGCATTCCGGTTGATCGAGTATTTCCGGGTCTTCAAACTTATTCTCGAACCATGAAATTTTGTTGCTTAAATATCCAATGGCAACCAGATCTGTATCATTGTCATTATCCATCATTGCAGGAATAACACAAAAACCTTGTGTAAAACTTCCGTTAACACCATGTGTTACATAATGCTCACCACCATCGTTCTCCCACCAATAAAGTTTAGCAGCTCCCTGGCCTGCACCAAAGAGATCTCTGTCGCCATCATTATCAAGGTCTGTTGCATCAAGCCACAATGCACCTGCTAATCCGCCTAAATCCTGTTTAGTAAATACCTGATTTCCATCATTTTCGTACCAGGCAATGCTACCACTTATACATGCCGATCCAATGATATCCATATCCCCATCTAAATCAACATCGCGAGCAATAACAGTATGAGCAGCATCAAAAAGGCTGTCAACCATGTGCTCTGTAAAATTTTGACTCCCATCGTTTTCCCACCACAAAATCTCATCATTCAGTTCTCCACAGGCCACAATATCAAGGTCGTTATCATTATCCATATCTTCACCATAAATAAAAGGAGATTGTTGAAAGCGGTCGGAAATCAAATGTTTTGTCCAGTTTATAGGCGATTGACCATCACTTTCCCACCATGCAATTTCACCCTCATGATAAAAGTAGTCAAATCCTGAACATAAGATATCAATGTTTTCATCCCCATTAACATCCTTTAAGTCAATGGTATGCGGACCAACAAAAGTATCATCAACAATAAATTCGATGAAAGTCTCATCACCATTGTTTTCAAATAACAATATTTTATTTTCTGCCCATACAGCAACAACAATGTCTTTTTTCTCATCGTTATTTACATCTAAAACCCTTACCGATCTTGGGTTTCCAAGGTTGTCTTTTATGATTACTTTTTCAAATTCATTGAATCCTGTATTTTTCCACCAATTGATTTCACCACCTGGATCTGAATTTACAGCTAAAATATCCATATCTCCATCACTGTCAATATCAGCAGCAACTACATCTGCGCCTTTGGTGAATGTACTTGTTATGTTATGCTGAACAAATTCAGGTTGGCTATAATTAATTTTGAAGAGACAAATTAAACAAATAATTAAGCTTAGCTTTTTGAAATAATATTTTTCCATTTCATTTGATTTTGTAAAAAAATAGTTCGTATTGCTTTATTTCAATCAAGTTTATTAAAAAAGAAAACTGTATTCAAAAAAAATATACAAGCTAATGCTACTACTGTATAAGGATATTAAAATTGACTATGAAATTAGTTAATAGTTCATATCCGTTAGTTTATCGTTTTTATAAAGAAGTACGTAGATTAAGGACGGAAAGAATCTCCTTTTTTAAACAAGATTTGTTACATTGCCTGATTATAAGTAGTTTCTGAACGAAAATGCTGTAAGCTACTTTATATGTATATTAGATGATGTTTAACATGATTAAGGCAAATAAGAAATTAATTAGAATTGGAAGTCACATTTTGTTTTGGATTTCTTATTTTATTTTCATTCTGATACAAGTTACCTTTTTAAAAGAAGATACAAATTATTTAAGAGTCGCTTTTCAATTGTCATTAACGCTTCCGGTTGATATTTTTGCTACCTATTTTACTGTATATATATTATTACCAAAACTTCTGTTTAAAAAGAAATACTACCTTTTCATTTTGTTTTTGATCTTGTCGGCTATTGTTTTCATTTTCTTGCAAAGGGTAATACTATATTACATTACCTACCCCTTATTCTATCCGGATTATCTTGAAAGTTATATTTTTTTCCGCTTTAACTATTTCTATACTTTTGTAAATATTTACATGGTTACAGGATTTTTTATGGCTATTAAGCTTTTAAAATATTGGTATGAAAATCAAAGCATAAGAATGGAACTGGAGAACCAGAATAAGAATAGCGAAATAGCTTTGTTAAGAAATCAAATAAATCCGCATTTCCTGTTTAATACGCTTAATAATATTGATTCTTTAATAATGGATAACCAGGAACAAGCATCAGATTCTATTATAAAACTGTCAGAAATAATGCGCTATATGCTTTATGATTCAAATACTCAATATGTTCCATTATCAAAAGAAATTAATTACCTGGAAAGCTATATTTCGTTGCAAAAGATCAGATTAAAGGATCCCGAGTATGTAAAAATGGAAATCAAAGGAGATCATAAAAACAAGTTAATTGCGCCCATGCTATTAGTACCATTCGTTGAAAATGCTTTCAAACATGGTTCAAAAGATGTAAAATCACCAGGTGTATTAATAACTTTAACAACCGGAAAAAGCTTCCTTGAATTCATTGTAATAAACTACATTAATGAGTCGGATTTAAACAGAAAAGATGCTACAAAAGGGATAGGAATGAATAATGTCAGGAGAAGGCTGGAATTAATTTATAAGAATCAATACCATTTAGAAGTTGGTTCAAAAAATGATAAATTTATAGTTAAACTAAGATTGAATTTTAATGAAACGAACATGATTTTTCATCATCCTAAATTTACAAATAAGGATGATTAAAAATTTATGTGAGAACGAGTGTAACGAGTGTTTACATCCGTTCTCAAATTTATAAATAATTTATAAGCTTTATAAATTTTAAGCGGATGAAAATTAACTGCATAGCTGTTGATGATGAGCCCCTGGCTTTAAAAAAAATGAAACAATATATTGAGCGCGTAGATTACTTAAACCTATTAGCACTTATAGATAATGGGGTTGATGCTATTAATTTTATTAAGCAACATAAGGTTGACCTGGTTTTTCTGGATATTCAAATGAACGATCTTACAGGCATAGAAATGCTGGAATCCTTATCTTTAAAACCATTGATTATATTTACTACGGCTTACGAAAATTATGCATTACAAGGTTATGAACTAAACATAACAGATTATTTACTTAAACCCATCTCATTTAAGCGATTTTTAAAAGCTGTTGATAAGGTTACGGAGATTATTCAAACTACAAATAGTGCTCAAGGCATTGAACATAATGAAACTTCAGAAACTCCCGGAAATGAATATTTATTTGTAAAGGCAAACAACAAAATGCAAAAAGTTTCATTTGATGCAATTCTTTATATTGAAGCCATGAAAGATTATGTAAGGATATGGACATCAACTGATAAGATACTCACGCTATGCAATATAAAGAACTTCCTGAAAAAGCTTCCGGCTGATCGTTTTATACGAATTCACAAGTCATATGCCATTGCTTTGGATAAAATTGATGCCATTAAACAAAAGCATCTGGAAATTGGAGGAAAAGACATCCCAATAGGAAACACCTACAGAAACCTTTTATTCAATTTATTAAGGAATAGAGGATTGATTTAAGATACTCCATGAAAGTTTTTAATTATCTGCAAAAAACTGAGTCTTTCAGGAACAATTTGACATCCATCAGCCTTTCAAAAATATCAACAAAAACCGGATTGAATTTGAAATGACATTTTTATCAGCTAATTGTTGATTTGATGCAATTCTTTCATTATTCATCAATAATATGCATATATTCATATTGTTACATACTTAAATACTTTTCAGCTAAACATATCAAAACTGTTAAAAAAACACTACTAAAACATTAGCAAATCTGTTTTTTACAATTATATTTGGCTCGCAAAATCAACCAAAAAGTTTTATTTATGGAAACAAACAATGAATATCACATTAGTTTTTTTAAACCAACAACTATCCAGGCCAAACGAAACAGGAACCTGGCACTTATGTTGATTGGATTTTGGGCAATTGCCATCTTTGGCTTCCAAATTTTACTACGGGTCTTTGAAGAACCCACACCCGAGCCATCGTATATAACTTACGAAAAAGTATGGACTGACGTAAAAGCTGAAAACGCAAGTCAGGCTGAATTACAAGAATTTGCAAAATCAACCATGGCAGTTCTGGGCAAGGTAATGATAAACCCTGAAGACAAAGCAATATTAGGAAATGGCTTAAACTGGGCTGTTTTTCAGCTTGCCGATTCAGTGCAAAAAGTACAAATTGAGAAACAAGTGCTGGCTTTTGAAAAACTCAAAGCAGAAATTACCAATATCAGGGATGAATCTTATCTTAAAGCAAAAGCAGAATTATCCTTAATAGTAAGCCCTATCATTAATTTATCGGATAAAGATGTAAGAGCCAAATTATTACCATTGGAACTTTCTTTTTCACAAATGCTAGTATTTGATGCAAAAAATAAAGAATTACTTCCGGCAACCATGAAAAAGTATTTAATACATAATCAATCTTTCCTTACAGATTTTAAATTACTTGGATTTCCCTTCCATTACTTTTATACAGCTGTGTTTTTACTGATATTGTTCGTGTTTTTATGCTGGCTATATTGCATAAGAATAGACAAATTCAATAAATTGTATAACATAGAAGACTAATTAAAAAAATTACTATCATGAAAAAAATTATATTACCTGTTATATTTCTTTTTAGTACTTCTATGCTGAAAGCTGCAACTGCAGCAACACAACTGGAAGGAAGTTTCAAAGTAGGCCCTGCCATTATTCTTATTACCATATTAGTGACTTTTATACTTGTTGGTATATTTTTCAGGGCAAAAGACACTACAGATTTTTATGCTGCAGGCCGTGGAATTTCAAAAATCGGCTCAGGAATGGCAATAGCCTCCAACTGGATGAGCGCTGCATCATTTCTTGGCATGGCAGCTTTAATGTACGGATTCGGTTATCATGGACTTGCTTATGTTGTTGGCTGGACCGGAGGATACGTTTTGCTTCTGGTTTTAATGGCCGGACAAATTCGTAAATACGGTAAATATACTGCTGCTGACTTTATTGGAGACCGTTATTATTCCCAGACCTTGAGGGCTATTGGTGCCATTGTCGCTATTTTAATTTCTATCTCTTATTGTGTTGGCCAGTTCAAAGGAATCGGTGATTTGTTCAAGTGGGTAATGGGAATAGACTATGCCTGGGCTGTCATTATCGGTGGTGCTGTTGTACTAACCTATACTTTGATCTCAGGAATGTTAGGTGTAACCAAGAATATGCAGATTCAATATGTGATTATTATAATATCATTCAT
>DAOVJU010000123.1 GCA_030632095.1 Chlorobiota bacterium | reverse complement strand
AGTAAACTCCCATTTTTCAGGCTTCGCAAGCCTAGAACTCGAACTTTCTGAACAAACTCTTGACTTTATAGACACGCACTAATTAGGCACTTAACGAAGCACTTTGGCATGCAAAGGCATGTTGTCCAAATTTGAATTTTCTATTTTGTAAGAATCCAATTCCTACAGGAAGGTTTCAATTATCAATTGATAATAATAAATTGATTTAATTTCTATTTACTTATTAACATTTTACATTTTTCTGAAGCTACTCCATTATTAAAAAGTACTATTTGATAAATTCCTTCTTTAAAATTCTTATTGCCTATTCTAATTTGATTTTTGCCTGCTTTTAATCCGGTTTTATACACTATTCTTCCACTAATGTCAAAAATTTTAAGTTGACTAATTACTTCATTTTCAACATTTACAATTATTTGTGATCCCATACTTACCGGATTTGGAATTACTTTAATACTACCTGAAATTTTGCTATGCTCCTGAATATCTACCCAATTATAAACATAAGTGCACGAATCAGCAATGCCTGTTTCATAGAAACCAACTACAGAATCTTCATAGCATCTTAGCCCATCGGAATAATTTGCATCGCAAGCTATCAAAGGCCAGGTAAAATTGTTGAACAAATAGTGAATATCACCAACTTTTTCAATAATAACTGAAGTTAGATCGTAGCCCAATGGATTTTGAACATAATTATAATTCACGTAAAGAGTTTTCAGATTACAATCATTTATGTTTGTATAAGCAATTGAATCAATTGTAATTTTAAGCGAATCAATTTCTAAATCCTGGGTTAATTTTATATACCATGAATCACCTTCATTAAGACTATAATCATATAAAACCTGGAATTCGCTGAATATAGAATCGTAGAAATAAACCTTATTATCTTCAGTATATACAAACTCAGTTAAGGGCCTGAACTGACACTCTATATCTGTACTTTTGTTCAGTACTTTACACAATTTCCCATTAATTAAACTATCACCAACCGATTCTATTTTAATATATTTAATATCGCCTGAAAAAGCAAATTTTTCGGTATAATACCATTCAGCACCAATTGGTGCAAATTCACCATAAGGATTTTCAACACCTTTGTTTTCATACCATTTTATTTTGTTAGCGCTCCTACCTCCACAAACAATATCTATATCAGAATCATTATCAATATCACCATAAAACAAAGGCCATGCACCAGGTAAATTATCAACAAATTGCTCAGTCCAGTTAATCGGTTCATTACCGTCATTTAAGTATAATTCAACAACTCCTAATCCTTGTGCCGAGCATATAATATCTATGTCATCATCATTATCTATATCAATTGGATGTGCTATAACAGCTGTATTCAAATCAGTAATATATTCTTCGTCCCAGTGAATTATCCCGGTTTCACCATTATTTAACCATAATTTCACACCTGCATTATATGCGGTTCCTAAAATATCAGGATAAGTATCATTATTGAAATCTTCAATAACTACTTTATGAGAAAACACGAAATCATCACTAACCAGAATTTTTGTCCATTCAATTGGCTCTTCTCCATCGTTTCTCCAATAGGCAATTTCATGACTTAACAAAGCAGCTCCCACAATATCAATGTCTCCATCGCTATCAAGGTCAGCTAAATCAACCGATCTAACACCATTAAATGTTGAATCAACAATATGTTTAGTCCATGTAACCGGATAATTACCATCATTTAAATAATAAGATATTGTATTAATACCGGCTATGGAAGCAATAATATCAAGATCGCCATCCATATCAATATCATAAGACATTATTTCATGGGCACCAGTTGCCAAATTATCTATTATTTGCTTTGTCCATGTAATGGAATCTTCTCCATTATTATGCCACCATGCTATTTCATTTCCGTTCCATGCAGCTCCAAGAACATCAATATTGTTATCGGCATCAATATCTCCGGTACTTACATATATTGCCCCAATAAACCCGTTATCTATTATTCTTTTTGTCCAGGTTACAGGATTATCAGGATTGTTTTGCCACCAGGCAATGGTATTATTATCTATACCGGCTGAAATGATATCCGGCCTGTTATCATTATTCAAATCAGCAACTGTTATCCCACCCGGGCCATCAAAAAAATTATCTACAATATGCGTTTCGAAAATTACTTCCTGAGAAACTAAACTACCAGAAGTAAAACATAGTATAACTAGATATAGTAATAGATTTTTCATGATTTCTTTTTATAAAATTTTTATGTGCTTATTTATATTTATTATTGTTGAACCCTGATCAGGTTCTTCTGAAAGATTAATGTATTACGATGATTTTGTGCTTTTCCTAAATCGTAGGCCATTTGATAATTTTTTTCAGCCAGTTCAAATTGATTATTGGTTTCATAAGCTTCTCCCAGGCTATCGTAAACATTAGCTGATTTTGGAAATCGTTTTACATTTTCGGTAAAAATCTTTATTGCATTTCCCATATCCTGGTTTCGCAAATATGTATAGCCTATAATGTTTATAATGTTTTCAGGAGTTTTTATTTCAAAACCATATTTTTTTGATATATTTTTGTAATGCTCATCAATTGCATTTATACCATCATTAAACTTATGACGTGGTAATTGCCAGTCAGAAAAAATGAACTTAAGACCATTAAAAACACTCAAATAAGGAGTTGTTGCATGATTTTCAATTTCCATCTTAACATATTCCAAATCAATAATCTCATTCGATTTTTCTTTTATTAATGAAGAAAATTCCCCTAAAGCGGGAAAATAATCCGGCTCATTGCCAACTGTCATGTAAAAATACTTTTGACTATCGTAATTTGACCTTAGCAGGTTTTTAGCCTCCTCAACAAGATAATTGTCAACATACTGTAAATAAGGACTAATGGCGATATAAGCATCAAAAACTTCCGGTTTTGTCAATAATGAATAAGCTGCAAATAATCCTCCGAATGAATGCCCCATAAGAATAGAAAAATTTGAAGTCCTGTAATTTTCATCAACATATTTGGTTAATTCATCAGATACAAAATTTAAAAATCTCTCAGCTTCTCCTGAACTTGGAATTTGTTCATTATAAACCGGGGAAAAATCTCTGTTCCTATCCACGTTGTGTATTGAAACAACAATCATTTGTGGAATAATTCGATAATTGGAAAGAAAATGTACAGCTCCTGTTGCCTGGTGAAAATGCGCTTTACCATCCAATAAATACAATACCGGGTATTTTTCAGATGTTAAATTGTAACCATCAGGAAGATAGATTGATATAACTCTTTCTTCATCAAGAATTGTTGACTTTATTGTTACTTCTCTACCCAGAATTATTTCATTCTTATTTTGAGCAAATGAAATGCCTGTGTATAAAAACATTATACTTAGAAATAATAGAAAAGTTCTGTTAATGGCTTTGTTTGACTTTTTTGTATTCACAATGTTTTGGTTTTATAGTTTATTTTTAAATTGTCATGTAATAGTCATTATTAGTCATTTGTTTGTTATTCAATGGTCATTTAAAATAGTCATTCAATGGTCATTCAATAGTCATTTGGTTGTCATTTCTGTTAAGTTCATTCAAAATAATTATACACCTGGTAATACAGAGTATTATCTAACTAATATCCTTTAATTCAATTATTTTACTGTTTTCAAATTTAAAAATCGATTTTCCTTTAAGTTCAATTCTATCTCCTGCTTTTAGTCCGTTTGGAAAGTCTACTGCCAAAGTCCCGCTATAATCAATAGCTACTTCAACCTGATCATTATTAAATCTAATTTCTGAGATTTTTTGTTTTCTCTCCTTAAATAATTGCTTCGCTTGCTCAGCCTGATTCCTTAATTCAGCGATTCCATTTGTTGTTAGATTAATTTCGCTGTTTGAAATATTCTCAAATTTTATGTCTACATGCATATCCGAAAGCATTTTATCAATATCAAAACTGTTATAGGCTTTAATATAGTTTTCAATAATCTCTTGATATAATTTGTTTTTCATTTATTTAAGATCATCATTTTTGTTTGGCTAAATTTTCCGGCAATCATTTGATAAAAATAAATACCGCTTGTAAGCCTTGTAGCATCAAACTCAACTTCATAATTTCCCCGTTTTTGTTCTTCATCAACTAATGTAGTAATCCTTCCGCCTAAAACATCACGAATTATTAGCCGCACCGGAAGTTCTTTTGGAATAGAATAACTGATTTTTGTTTTATTATTAACCGGATTGGGATAATTTTGCAACATACACATTTGACTTGTAGCGTTATCAATATTGTCATCAATAGAGCTTATGTAGGTTATTGTAATCATGATTTCTGTTTCAAAAACATAATCATAATCGGTAGTTAATGATAAATTCAAAACCACATCTTGCGAAATAGTATCCTCAGAAATCTTAATTTCAAATGGATCAATAAAATTCGGAATAATCGCATCGGGACTGATATTGCCAAAATTTCCTGTAGGTGAAACGATGACAATATCAGGATTTGAACTGGAAATTGTTCCCATTACACCTGTTGAAATAAAATCTACAGACAAGGATAGAACTATATCAACTGATTCTCCAGGTTCATTGATGTTATTACCATTTTCATCAATTTCCAATTGCTCGTAAATTGTAAAATCACCATAATTTTTGAACTCGAAATTTTCCACATCAACCTGTACAATATTATCGAAATCGCGATATAGAGAAAGATACATCACGTTTTCATTCAAATCAAAAAGATTAGACCACTGCGTTCCATTCCATAAATTTCCCCAAGTCGGCAATTCCAAAATATCCAATCCATTTTGCCAATCTACTATTTCTCCATTTTGATCTTCCAGAGCACTATAGAGCAGTTCATATCTATAACATTGAGAAAAAAGTTCTTGTAATGGGACATTATAGATTGGTGTATTTGTAAGAACCTGCCAGTTAACGTCAGGATCAATCGCCATAAACTGACCATCATGATATTCCAAAATGGCAGAGTTTCCACTACTGTCTGTTACAAGCAAATGATGACAAAGTGTATTTATACCAAACATATTATCAATAATATTATAACTGTTTGTGATTTCGATTGCTTCGGCTACGTTTGCGGCATGATCCAAAATTTCTCTAGCCCACCTTGTTAAGAAAATTGTCTGTTTGGTAGTATCAATTTGAACATCCACCTCCTCAACATAAGCT
This sequence comes from Chlorobiota bacterium, assembly GCA_030632095.1. GTDB lineage: Bacteria > Bacteroidota > Bacteroidia > Bacteroidales > B39-G9 > JAADFW01. The sequence goes on along the minus strand of DAOVJU010000123.1, from coordinate 3,294 downwards.
AATCCGGTTGCAACTCCCATTGAATTGAAACCATCAGCGGTAAAATAAGGAGCACGAAGCAACAATAAACTTTGTGAAGGTGTGAGGTTATTAAAATCGGTTCCAACCGGAATTCCAAGATCTGCCAATCTATTTAGGGCGATAGATTCATAGCAGCCGGGGGCACTGTATTTTCCCACCAAAACATCTTGCTGAGGATTATCAAAATTTCTCCCGAAAAAGATATTTTCAGGATCACCAATTCCCGAATAAATACTGCAACCAAATTTTTCAACTATTTGACATTTTCCTCCCACATACAGATTATCAAGATAGTCCATAATATCCTCATAATCCCCCGAATAATTGATTGTATGAAAATCTCCAAGATGAGAAAAACTATTTATCGTTGCAAGTGTATCATCTTTATTTCTTTCATCGGTCTTTTTCATAGTAGAATAAGTGATATCCGAAGCATGTAATAAATTGAAACTGATTATGAGTATTATCCATTTTATTTTCATAATTTCCGTTTTAATAGTTTTCAATAATCTCTTTATATAATTTGTTTTTTATATGTAACTTTTTCCGTTTTTTTAATAATATAATAAATAATTACTACAATTAAAGCCACCCCTAAACTCACAATTCCTCCACAAGAAGAGGGCAAACCATTTTCTCTGGGAGGATCAATTAGATAATCAGCAATTATTCCGATCAATATAGGAGAAAAAAAACCTAATAAAACAGCTTTCTTATAATTTAAGCCTTTTTTTGCAGCAATAGCACCTGTAAGGCATGCAAAAAGGCCAATAACACCCAAAGCTCCAATATGCACTAGAATATATCTTAACCAATGATCAAAAAAAATAAAATACCCAAGTATTCCAAGAATCAGCGCATCGATAGAAAAAATAAATATTTTTTTAGTTAGAGTCATCTTTGGTTTTGTTCCGTCAGTGATTCATAATTTGTGAATATAAAGCTGATTGAATACCATGAATTTCAAGAATGTTATGGATGTTTTTATCCATACTAATATTTCTGAAATTTTCAAACCTTTCTTTACTGATTGCTTCAGGGATAATTTCATCAGCTTCTACCCGAGCAACTGATTTTGCCCATTCAATATCTTTCTTAATCTTTTTTATTTCCTCTTCAGATTGGAGCAAGTTCATATTATGTCCAGGAACAAATTCTTTCAGAAAATAAACCAAATCACGATGGACAAAACGGCTATTTTCTGAATACATTTTTATTTCTACCCAATCTCCTCTCTCTTCAACAAGTTGAAAAATTTCTCCCTTTCCTGCAGTACAAACAACAAAGAAACCATTACCGGGGCCGGTTCTAATGTTGATATTAAAAGAATTCAGTACAATATGATCTTGTGCATAAGTGGAAATATTTAATAAATGCATTGTAAACCATAGCACAAAACTGAATATAATTCTTGCTTTCATAGTCCTTGTATTTTAATATCAGTATTTAACAATTTTTTTCGTGTAATTTATTCCTTGAGATGAAAGAGAAATAAAATATATGCCAGCCGGTAATTCGCTATTTCCATTACTGTTCAAAGTAACTGAATAAGTACCTGCATGATTATATTTATTTATAGAGCTTTCAACAGTACGGCCTAAATAATCATTAAGAGCAATTTCAATTTTTGATGCATTATTTAAAGTATACTGTATAGCAATATGCTCTTTAAATGGGTTGGGAAAGCACTGAAAATGAAAAAACCGATTTTCGTTCAAATCTTTTGCATTTATAATAACCGTATCATTACCAAGAGTCATACAATTTTGTCCACCATATACTCCCATATCATTAGTTAATTCTCCTTTACTCGGAAATAAAGCAAAACCCTGATTATCTGCATCTTCAATATCATTATAATCATGATGAGAATCACCTGCATCAATACAGGGCGAATTATCTGATAAGATATAGTTTGAAGTATAAAACAATGGAACAGTATTAATATTACCTTCACCTGTATAACCACCTTCAATATCAGTAAATGTAATTTCAACAGTTGCTTCTTCGTATAAATGAATTAAGTTCCCTGAAGCCTGAGTATTACCCCAAATTATATTATTTCTTGCTATAAGATGTGTTGACCATAAATACATTGCTCCTCCGGCTGATACTGATTCATTATTTACTATTGTATTGTTTTCAATAATAATTGGTGAAGAACCATTCCCAATAATCCAGAAACCACCACCACCATAATCTTGTCCTCCGGTGTTTTCGGCAACAATATTATTCTTAAAAATGCAACCTGTATAATCAATTAAAACACCTGCTCCGTACAAAGCTGAGTTATTTTTGATTATATTATTAACAATAAAAGGATTACCTCCGTAAAAGCAAATTCCTCCGCCTGAAGCTCCGCTTACACCGGAATCATCGTCTACATGATTATCAATAATATAATTGTTTTTAATTGTTGGAGAACTTTGAAAAATAAAAACTCCACCTCCACTATGCCATGTATAATCAGGAAATTGCGGGTCAACCCAATGTGTTCCGGTTCCCTGAGTAATTGTAAAGCCTTGTAAAACAGCAGTTGAATCTTCACCGGAACAAAATATTACGCAACTTGCTGTATCAGATGTTTCATGATTACTCCCATTAATAATTGTATTTTCAATATCCTCAAAATCAGACGAGTAAACAAAATTACTTGTTACAATAATGTTTTTTCCATTAAAATTGATGTTTTCGTAGTATGTTCCGGTATCAACCAAAATAGTATCACCATGTTGTGCAACATTTATACCTGCCTGAATTGTAGGTTGGTCAGCAGGGACATTAATAAGGCTTCCAATTATAACAGAATCGTGACAAAGGATTTTACTATTTTGTCCACCATATACTCCCATATCATTAGTTAATTCTCCTTTACTGGGAAATAAAGCAAAACCCGGATTAGCAGGATCTTCAATATCATTATAGTCAGGATGAGAATGCCCGGCATCAATACAAGGCGAATTATCTGATAATAAGTAGTTTTCTGTAGAAAACAGAGGTAAAGTGTCGATATTACTCTGGCCTGTATAACCACCTGCAATATTAGTATATTGAATTTCAACAGTTGCTTCATCAGATAGATGAATTAAGTTTCCTGAAGTCTGGGTATTTCCCCAAATAATATTATTTCGTAAAGTAAGATTTGTTAACCATAAATACATTGCTCCTCCAGTTGATACAGATTCATTATTTACTATTGTATTGTTTTCAATAATAATTGGTGAAGAACCATTCCCAATAATCCAGAAACCACCACCACCATAATCTTGTCCT
>DAOVJU010000506.1 GCA_030632095.1 Chlorobiota bacterium | reverse complement strand
TATGAAGCGCTTTAAGTTTAGATAACTCATTTATAAGTTCTTCATCAGATTGCTTTTCCCATATTTGTCGCATTTCGTTATTTACCGGAACATTGATTAACTCATAACCTTTAATAACAGATTCAATATACATACCTGTTCCACCACATAAAATAACATTTTTTCTTTTTTCTTTAATTATATTATAAGCATTTAAAAAATCCCTTTGAAATTCATATACATTATATTTGCTTCCGGGCTCTGCGATATCAATTAAATGGTATGAAATTAATGTGTTGCCTACGCGATAATCTTGCAGGTCTTTACCTGTTCCAATATTCATTTTCTTATAAACTTGTCTTGAGTCGGCGCTTATTATTTCAGCATTAATCCTTGCTGCTAAATGTGCTGCAAAGCTGGTTTTTCCGGTAGCTGTTGGCCCGGTAACAATTATAAGATCATACTTTAATTGCATTAAGATTTATTTTTAATTATGAACACTAAAGTAAGAAAAATAAAAAAAATTCTATTTTTGTTATATTATATCTAATTCTCATGGATTTAAATATACTTATCAACCGGGTTAAAAAAATTGTGCTCAGTCCGCAAAAGGAATGGATAACAATAAAAGATGAAAACAGTACAGTAAGGGATTTGATAATGGATTATGCTGGTCCATTAATAACATTGGGTTCAATTACCTTATTTTTAAGGAATCTTTCATTAGAATATTCATTAGCAGGAACTTTAATGACGGCAATGATATATTTTATTTCCATGTTTGGAAGTATGTATTTGTCAGCCTTGATAATTGTTGAAATGTGTGATAGTTTTGGGATAGAAAAAAATAAGACAAAAATCTTCACTCTCGTAATTTATTCATCAATAGCATTTTACCTGGCACAAGTTGTAGTTAATTTACATAATCAACTTTCTTTATTAACTGTCTTTAGTTTATATACTGTGTATTTATATTGGATTGGGGTTGGTGTTTATTTTGAAGGCCTAAGTAAAAGGAAAATGGGATTTGTTGTTATTTCAGTTTTTATTATTTACATTTCTTTCCTTCTATTGCAGTATATTTTATCTCCGTTATTAATAATTGCCAACAATCCTAACTTCATTCAATTTTGACATATGATAAGCCAGGTTAGCATAAAAAACAAGAAGGCATCTTTTCAATACGAATTAATAGAGAAATTTACTGCTGGAATGGTTTTGACCGGAACTGAAATAAAAGCAATCAGGACAGGTAAAGCCAGTCTGGTTGATTGATATTGCATTTGCATTAACAAGGAGTTATGGCTCAAAAACATGAACATTGCCGAATATTCTTATGGAAGCTATAATAACCATGAACCAAGGCGAGACAGGAAACTATTAATGAACAGAAGGGAATTAAATAAACTTGAGCGAAAATTAAAAGATAAGGGATTAACTATTATTCCGACAAAACTTTTTATTAATGAAAATGGTTATGCTAAGTTAGAAATAGCCCTAGCACGTGGTAAAAAACTTTATGATAAACGCGAGGATATGAAACGTAAAGATGCGAAACGTGAGATGGACAGAATGAAAAAACCAAGATAGTGAACTGTGAATAATAATCAATTTTACTTATTGTAAAATTTATCAACATTGTTTAATACTACATAAAAGACTATTTTTGTAATATACTAAAACATCAACTAATGAAAAAGATATTATTATTCTGTTTCGCGGCTTTAATTGTTACAAGTTTATTTCCCCAGGCTGGAAATAAGGGAACATCAGGAACCATGGAACTTAAAAGAGTCTCGGTAAATAAAACAACTATAAACCTTTCTGATGTCGATAAGGCCATTGAAACAAATCCAGGCGATTACCAGGCTTTTTATAATCGTGGTATTTTGAAGTCAGAATTGATGAATTTTAATGAAGCCATTGAAGACTTTTCAAAGTCAATTAATTTAAATCCGAATTATTCAAACGCTTATTTTAACCGTGCAAATTGCTATGTTGATTTAGGTAATTTTGAAGAGGCCCTTAAAGATTATAACAAAGCAATTGAATTAAACGACAATGAGGCCGATTCATATTTTAACAGGGGATATGCTAAATATAAAATGGAGCATATTGTAGAAGCTATAAAAGATTACGATTTGGGATTAAAGCATAATCCACAAAGTTTTATGGGATATTATTTCAGGGGAATTCTTAAAAATATAAATAACGATTTTCATGAAGCAATTCTTGACTTTACAAGAGCTATTGAGATTAAAAGCGATTTTGATAATGCTTATTTTAATAGAGGAGCTGCAAAATTGAATCTTGAAAAATTCGACGAAGCTATAAAAGATTTTAATAAAACACTGGAATTAAACCCAAAACAGGCAAAAGCTTTTTTTAACAGGGCTATTGCAAAATCCAATATAGATGAAAAGGATAGTGCTTGTTTAGATTTTGCACGGGCTAAGGAACTTGGATATTCTGACCCTGATGGATTGTATGATAAATATTGTAAATAATGAATAAGGGTGTTCCAATAATTTTTGGGACACACTGAATAGCATGCGTTTACTCATCCCTATTAACCTGAGTTCAATATTTTTATCCTGGTTTGCAATTTTCTTTTTAATTTCTTCTATATCTAATTTTAAGCTTAAGTTATCAGTTAACATTTGACGAATTTTTGTAAATATTCGCATGATCTGGATATTTACCTGAATAGCTCTTTCGCTATTTAATACACTTGATAACATAGCTACACCTTGTTCTGTAAAAACATATGGTAAAGTTCTCCTTCCTCCCCAACTTGAGGTCGCAAATTGCGACTTCAAGTTTTCAAATTCCTTTTTTGTAAGTTGAAACATAAAATCTTCAGGGAAACGCTCTTTATTCCTTTTTACTTGTTCATTCAAGCGTTTAGTTTCAACACTATATAATTCAGCTAAATCTCTGTCCATCATCACTTTTTGATCTTTGATTAAATAGATGTTACTCAATACTATATCGTCAGGTATTTTGTTTTTGTTCATTTTGCTTTTTTTGTTTTATGTATTACTAAACTTTTTACCAAGAGATATGTCTTACAAGCTTGCATTAGTTTTGATTTCATTT
>DAOVJU010000449.1 GCA_030632095.1 Chlorobiota bacterium | reverse complement strand
TTTCATGAAATATCCTGCAAAAAAGGAAGAGAAACCAAAACCTGGTTACACTCAAACCGCTTATGATAAATACTCTGTGGAAGAACTGGAGAACATGATGAAAGCAGCCATGGATAATGCCGAGTATACAAAAATAGCTGCAATTGCCAGCGAAATTGAAACAAGGAAAGAGACAAAAACTAATGAAGTTATTCCCGAAACTAAACCAGATGTAAAGGAAAAAATAAAAATTGAAGAGTTTCAAAAGGATTTTAAAACGGGAGATGATATCTTTTTTTATGATAAATTTTACTCAAAACAAACAAAAGGAGTTATTTCAGAGTATATTGAAGGTAAAAATAAGATAAAGGTAAAATATGAAAGCGTAACAGGACCAATAATAATAAAAGTAAATAAAGCATTAGTTGTTAAAGATGAAAATTTAAGTACACTAAAAAGTATCAATGAATTACATGCTGGTGATAAAATCATAATTTTTAAAGGTTATAAACAATATATGGGTGAAGTTATTGATTTAACCAAGAATCGTGCAGTTGTTTCATATAAAGACATCAATGGAGTACAATGGACTGCAAAATTAGACTTATATAAAATATTAAAAATTTCTTATTAAAAAATATGTCAAATTGTTATATAGATGGAGTCTGTTTGTTTTATAAAATAAATAAATAAAAAATAAGGTAATATTTTAATCATAACTATGAAAAAACCACTATTCTTAATTTTAACTTTTTGCTTGTATATTATTAGCCAGAAGAGTTATGCTCAAAAATCTATTTTTGTAGAAACACATGAAACTCACGAGTCAAAAGAATTAAGCATCAAATATCTGGAACCTTTAATTAGAAACGATCTTGCAAAAAGAAATTATACAATAGCAAAAGATAAAGCAGAGGCAGATATTCATTTACTGGTTAAAGCAGATTCCAGGAAAAGCTCAGAATACGATGGGATTTTTACATCTTTTGTTGATGCGTCAATCTCTATTATTAATATTGAATCAGGGAATGAGGTTTTTCAAAATGCATATTTTAATGTTAAAGGTAGCGGGTTAGACTATAAACAAGCTGCTTTGAATGCATATAAAAAGGTAGGGAAAAATCTTATTGCTGATATTAATGACCGTTTTAGTCAAAAAATAAGCGAAACAACTCAGCAAAAACAAATAACAAACGATTTTGTAATAAATGAAGTTGATGATTTTGAAAACATTGTTGATATTGATGTCGATATTCCCATAAGCTCAGTAAGATATTCTAATCGTTATGCACTGATTTTCGGTAACGAAGATTATACTAAATATCAACCTGATTTAAAAAGTGAATCGAATGTGGATTTTGCCAGGAACGATGCGAAAATATTTGCTGAATATTGTAATAAAACCTTAGGTATACCTGAAGAAAATATTACAGTTGTAACAGATGCTATTAGTTCACAAATGAAAAGGGAAATTCTACGGTTTATTAATAAAGCAAAATATGGTGAAGGTAATGTTGAACTGATTTTTTATTATTCCGGCCATGGATTCCCTGATAATTTTACTAAGGAAAGCTATATTATGCCCGTAGACATCAGTGGGGCAAATGTTACGGATGGAATTAAATTATCTCAGCTCTATAGCGATCTTACTGAATTCCCATCAAAAAAAGTATCCGTATTTATTGATGCATGTTTTAGCGGAGGTGGTAGAAATCAAGGACTTTTGACTGCCAAGGCAGTTAAAATAGCACCTAAAAAGGAAGACATTTCGGGAAATCTGGTAGTGTTTTCAGCTAGTAGCGAGGATCAGGAATCATTGTTTTACAAAGAAAAAAAACATGGAATGTTTACCTATTTCTTATTGAAGAAACTTCAGGAAACAAAAGGAGAAGTTAGCTATGGTGAATTATCAGATTACATTAAACGTATGGTGCCACTTACTGCTACTGATATTCTTTATAAAGATCAAAATCCGGAAATAAATACAAGCCCTGAAGTTCGTGATACATGGAAAAACTGGAAACTAAAATAAACTATAGCAACTAAAACTAAGAAACATTGATTAACAAGTAAAAAATGAAACAAATAACTCTTCTAATTTTAGCGCTAAGCATTTTGTTTAGTACATATGCACAGAAAAAGGATATAAAGATTGCTAACGGCAGCGCCCAAATTGAATTTCCTGATTATAAATCACGTGTTGAAGTAGAAGAGGAGGCAGAAAAATTTGCTAAAATCAATGCGCTTGAAAAAGCATTTGGCAAAGTTATCATTCAGGGTAATTCAACCTATATTAAAAACATTAATACTGGTAAGAAAGTAGAAACTAATTCTTCCTTTAGCATGATTGCCAATACCTATGTTAAGGGTGAAGTTGTTGAGGTTATTGACAAAAAAATTACTGACGTTAAAGGTTATACAATTATAGATGACAAGAAAGTTGAAGTCACAGAAATAAAATGTGACATTAAAGTAAAAGTAAGAGAATTAGTTGCACCTCCAATAGATTATGAAGTTTATACCCTTTCGTATACCAATAAACGTTCAAAAACAACTTCTTTTATAAGCAACGATACTTTATATCTTTATTTTAAAAGTCCGGTAAACGGGTATTTATCAGTTTTTCTTGACGATACTAAAAATTCCCAACGTTTGCTTCCATACAACAACATGCCTTCCGGGTATGATAATGGTATCCCGATAAAAGCAGACAAGGAGTACATTTTTTTCTCAACTAAACCTCAATTCGATTATTTTAAAAGTGACAATTTTAAAGCTGATATTTATCAATTATATGCAGAATCAGCGCAAGACTTAAATCGTTTATTTATAGTTTTTTCAAAAGAACCATTCGATAAACCTGCATTGAAAGATAATATTAACCGGGAAAAATTAACTGAAGCCGAAATTAAGGGTGGTCATACAATGCCAAAAGCACTGGAGTCAACTAAATTTCAAAAATGGCTTAATAACAATAAAATCTTTTTTAGAGATTTGCAGGTAAAAATTATTGATATTACAATTTCAAGATAATTTAATAAATAAAAAACAATGGATATCTGCCAACTTAAATTTAAAAAATCCGTCTTGTCATTATTATATAGTTACTTATTAGACTTTATATATAAACTTTACAATTTGAATAATTAAACAATTAACAATAATTTAAAAAGAATCTATTATGAAAAAAACAATTATTTTTTTAGTATGTGCAATGTTTATAGGTTTTACACTACAGGCCCAACAAACTGCAAAAGAAATTGAAAAAGAATTAAAAGAAAAGGCAATTAAAAGCGCCCGAAAAGAAGCAAAGCAAATGGACAAAGAAGGTTGGCAGGTAAATCCGGGCTCGTTACCATTGGAGAAAATTCTGGAACAGGCATGGGGTAAGCAAATGTTAATAGATGAAAATGGTGATCCACGGTATATAACAGCTGATGGTAATGCAGTTGCACAATCGAAATCTGCCGCGGAAATGCAGGCAATTGAATTTGCAAAATTACAATTAGCGGGAATGGTACAAACAAACATTTCATCGTTGATAGATGCAAATATTGCTAATGCACAATTATCAACTGAAGAAGCAGCTTCGGTAACTGAAGTAGTGCAGTCTGCAAAGAATATTATTGCTACGGAATTAGGTTTTATTAATCCGTTTTTTAAAGTCTTTAAATCAATTAAAAATAATCAGGTTGAAGTTCAGGTA
>DAOVJU010000450.1 GCA_030632095.1 Chlorobiota bacterium | reverse complement strand
TTTAAAGATTCATTTAATATTACCATTTGAGTCTCTGTTTTCTCTTTCGCTAATGAGATCAATAATTTACGAAATTTAGCAAAGATATATTTTTTTCATGAAACCCCACCAAATTGATCCGCGTAACCATCAGGATACATATAAATTGTATCATTTTTCTCTAATTCAATTTCAGTTTTTGTGAATTTATCTCCAGCTATAAAAAGCTCACCTACCGACCAGGAATTTCCTTTGTATGCATTCAATTCTTCATTTCTCACTATAATTAACGATCTGTGTGCTCCGGCAAAACTTAACTTATTTGTATTTTTGTCAATAACACAAACAGACAAATCCATTCCATCCGTTAAAGATTTATAATCGTCAGTTTTGTTTAAAAATTTCATCACAAACAAATGCATGAAATCAAGTATTTCATTGGGTTGTGACATCTTATGTTGATCAAAAGCTTGATTTAATGCAGTATATCCAATCATACTCATAATTGCACCGGGTACTCCATGTCCGGTACAGTCAACCACAGCTATTATTATTTTATCTCCACGGATTTTAAACCAGTAAAAATCACCACTTACTATATCTTTAGGCTTGAAAAGAACAAAACATTCAGGAAATATTTGCTGAAGCGTGTGAATATCAGGAATAATGGCAGATTGTATCTTTTTCGCATAATTAATACTATCTAAAATATTGCGATTTTTTGTTTCAAGTAAATTACTATAATTTATTAGTTTTTCATTCATTAACTTTAATTTTACCTGCGTTGTAACCCTGGCGCTTAATTCATTTTTATTAAATGGCTTTGTAATGTAGTCTATTGCACCAAAGTCAAAAGCTTTTACTTTACTTTCAACATCATCCTGTGCTGTCAGAAAAATGACAGGAATTGATATTGCTTCAGGATTGCTTTTTATTTTTTCACAGACTTCAAAGCCATCCATTTCCGGCATCATAACATCAAGAAGGACTAAATCAAATTTCTTTTTTGACAGCCAATTAAGCGCTTCTTTCCCGTTAAGTGCAAATTCAACATGATAGCCAATATCCTTTATTAAGTTACCGAGCACCTGCAAACTCTTTGGATCATCGTCAACAATCAATATTTCAGCACTCCTGTTTTCTTCTTTTGAATTGTTCATCTATTTATTGTATTAATCCTTTTTATTTATTTAGAACTACCTGAAAAACAGCTCCAATATCTACAGCATTATATATATCAATTTTGCCATTATGCGCATCAACTATTAGTTTTATTAATGACAGGTCAAGACTCAAATTATTATTTGATTGCTTATTATTTTCCGAAAATGTTTCAAATTTCTTTTCTAAAATATCATTACTAAAACCAGGCCCCTGATCTGAGATTTCGCAATTTATTACCGATTGGCTTTCTTTAACTCTTACATTTATTGTGCAATTCTCCGGTGAATTATTTATCGCGTTTTCAAAAATCCTGGAAAAACAAACTATTAGCAGATCATAATCGCCTGTAAATTCAGGGTTTGCTTGTGCATCAGAAAAATCGATCTTCACTTTCTTTTCTTTCATTTTTTGAGTAAGTTCAATTAGACTATACTCAAGAAGCTCTTTGAATTTTATATCTGTCTGCTTTAGTTTATGCTTTTTTGTCCTTAGACTAGAAATAAGTAAAGCAGAAGAAGAAAACTTTTCGATCCGGGCTACAGATTCATCTAAAACACCAATTAACTTAACCATTTCCTTCGAGTCTGCCTGGTCTTTTAACAAATGCAAGGTTCCCATTATACCATTCATAGGGGTTCTCATCTCGCTACTGATAATATTCAGAAATTCGGTTTTTGACTTATCAAGAACAGATAACTCCTTATTTGCCTTTTCTAATTCAAGCGTTCGTTTTTTTACCTCATCTTCGAGCCATTGATTTACCGACTCGAGCTTTTCCCTGCTTGTTTTTAATTCGAGTTGCGTTTTTACCCTTGCCAAAAGTTCGGAGGTATTAAATGGTTTGGTAACATAGTCCTGTGCGCCAAGTTCAAAGCCTTTCACAATGCTCTCGGACTCAGATTTAGCAGTCAGGAAAATTATAGGAATATTATTATTTGCTTTGGTTTTACGAATTGCTTCGCATGCTTCATAGCCATCCATTTCGGGCATCATAACATCGAGAAGGATCAGATCAAATTTTTGCTTTTTAACCCAATCCAATGCACTTTTTCCGTTAATTGCAAATTCTACTTTATAGTTGTTTTGTTTCAGGGTATTGCCCAAAACCTGTAGGTTTTTGGGTGTGTCGTCAACAATAAGTATTTTATATTCTTGATTTTCCATTTGGTGTTATTTATTATTAATATTTTTAATACTCATTTTGCTATGTTTTTTTCCGACCTGACAGGAGCTTCACCGTTTTCGACCGAACAGGAGCTTCGTCCCATCGTATTTTTCCGACCTAACAGGAGCTTCGCCCACCTGTTAGGTCAGAGTAACGATAACCTAACAGGTTGATTTTTAAACCTGTTAGGTTGAAAAGGTACTTCGCCCGCCTGTTAGGTCACATTCTTAATTCTTTAATTAGTTCAGGGTATTGTTTTATATATTTTAATAAACTGTAAATATCAAACCCTTTTACAGCATTAAGCAATTTATCACCGTAATTAATAAGTATTTCAGCATTTTTTCCCTTGCCTAATTTAACAATTTTATTTGCAAATTCCTCAACTTCGTCCATTGGTTGCTGATCTTTGAATTTTTCCCACTGTTTATATAGATCACCTTCTATAATTTTAATAATCTCCTTCGATATTTCAGTAGTTAAACCCTTAATATCACTTTTAATATCTTCTGTTTTTCCTTCAGTTTCAATTTTTTTATACTTCAAGTACTTAATTAATTCAATATACAGATCATTTATTTCAAAAGGTTTTGTTACTAAGCCAATAAAACCACCTGATAGAATTTTTTCTTGTTCTTTTTTCATAACTGCTGCCGAACTTGCAATTACCGGTATACTTATAAATTCTTTGTTCTTACTTATTTTATTCATAAGGCCAAAACCATCTAACACAGGCATTTTTATATCTGAAATAACCAGATCAGGTTTTTGTTCTACTATTTTCCGGTAAGCAATTTCTCCATTTTCGGCTTCAATAACATCTATTTCCGTATTGCGAAATATTCCCTTTATATAATCCCTGTTATGAATAATGTCATCAACAACCAAAATAACAGCTTTACTAAAAATAATTGATTCAGGATCAAAAATATCAACTGATTTTTTTTCTTGAAAATGTTTTGAAATTAATATTTCAGGAAAAACCAATTTAAATGTGCTTCCTTTTTGAAGTTCAGATTCAATGGATAATGTTCCTTTCATTAGTTGTACGAGCCTATTTGTAATTGTAAGTCCAAGTCCTGTACCTCCATATTTCTTAATGCTTTGCCTGTCTTCCTGTGTAAATGGATCAAATATAGTTTTTAGTAATTTATCTGAAATTCCTATACCGGTATCTTGTATATTAATTATCAAGTCAATGCTTTCTTCGCTACCCTTAATTCCATTTAGCTTTTTTAAATTTCTATAGTCAACTTCTATTTTAATAGAGCCTTTATCAGTAAACTTAATTGCATTGCTAATTATATTAATCAGTACTTGTCTTAATCTTATTGCATCAATTAAAATTCCATTTGGTACTTTCTTTGATA
>DAOVJU010000094.1 GCA_030632095.1 Chlorobiota bacterium | reverse complement strand
TTTTATTTTAGAATAATTCATATAAAATCTGTGAATCAGTGGCTATTTAATTGAATTTTGTAGTTAAAATATTAATTTTCGTCTTTTACAAGCATAACCATAAAAGCTGCAATTATAAAACTTACACCACCAATGACCAGCGCATAAATAGCATGGCCACTAAAAAATGATTTAATAAAAAATCCTAAGATGCTCGCGGCAACAATTTGTGGTATAACAATAAAGAAGTTAAATATCCCCATGTAAATTCCCATTTTATTTGATGGTAAAGCACCTGTAAGTATTGCATAAGGCATGGCCAAAACACTTGCCCAAACTAATCCAATACCAATAAATGGGATTAATAATAAATCAGGGTCATTAATAAAATAAATTGATATAAAACTTAATCCACCAACCAGAAGTGCAATCATATGCGTGGTTTTCCTGTTGGTAAGTTTTGCCAATAAAATAAGTAAAAATGCAAATCCTGCTGCAGTTCCATTGTATACTCCAAAGCAAACTCCAATCCAATTTGCTCCTTCATTATATAGTGCCGAAGATGTGTCAGTTATATGGTAAACATGCTCTGTTATACCGGGTGTGGCATAAATCCACATAGAAAAAAGTGCAAACCAGGAAAAAAATTGAACAAAAGCCAATTGAACCATTGTTTTTGGCATATTATTCAAGTCGGCTATAATTTCAACTAAGCCATTATTTTTATTGCTGCGTTGAAAAGCAAAAGCTATTAGTTCAAAAAATCCAAAAGCAAACAATCCAATAGATAGAATATAGACTTCTTTATTTACATTTAAATAGAATAGCAATGTTGATAATATAAAACCAAGCAACATCAGTACTAATCCAACGCGTAAACTTTTATTATTATGGCTAAATTTAATATTCTTTTCCTTAGTACTATCTTCAGTAGGTTTTTCAATATCTGTATTTTCTGCCTCATTAAATGCAGCTAATTCTTCTGGTGAATATTCTTTGCTTTTTGTAACTGTCCATAGAACAGCTAAAAAGAATATAATTCCACCAATATAAAATGAAAATTTAACTGAAGGAGGAATGACGCCGTCAGGAGCTGTATTTTCAATGCCAAGCCAGTTTGCCATTACCCAGGGTAAAACTGATGCTATAATTGCACCTGTTCCGATAAAAAAACTCTGCATGGCAAATCCCTGTGTTCTTTGTTCAGATGGTAGCATATCGCCAACAAAAGCTCTGAATGGTTCCATGGAAATATTGATGGAAGCATCCATTATCCACAACATACCTACGGCTAACCATAGTGTGGGAGAATTAGGCATAATAAATAAGGCTATTGATGCCAGAATTGCTCCAACAAGAAAATAAGGCCTTCTTCGTCCTAACCTTCCCCATGTTTTGTCACTGTAATATCCAATAATTGGTTGAATTAATAAACCGGTTACCGGTGCAGCTAACCAGTATAATGATAAATGCTCCACTTCACCACCAAGTGTTTGAAAAATCCTGCTAACATTGGCGTTTTGTAGGGCAAATCCAAATTGAATTCCCAAAAACCCAAAGCTCATGTTCCAAATTTGCCAGAAACTAAGGCGTGGTTTTGTCTTCATATTAATAGAAATATAAGGTTAATTTTTAAGTTCAAATTTAACATAAAAGTTTGGTGAATTGCAAACCTTTAATCATTTAAACCCCTAGAAAACAAAGGTTTTGCGGGGAATGTGTTGTTTCAAACGTTTGCGCTAAAACAAAAAAAAATGTAAAATTATTTTTTACCTACAGAGGATTCCCTGATTATAAGTTTTGTTTTTAAAACTTTAAGTTGTGGATTTATAAATTTATCTCCATCAGTATTTAACCGTTCAAATAATAGCTCTGCAGCTAAAGTTCCCATTTCAAATCCGGGTTGGGTAACTGTTGTCAGGGAAGGATCAACAAAACTAGCATATAGACTATCACCAAAACCTGCAAGAGCAATATCTTCTGGTATTTTCAAACCAGCTTGTTTTATGGTTTTCATAGCTCCAATAGCAGTAAGGTCATTTACAGCAAATATAGCATCCGGAGGATTTTTAAGTTCCAATAGTTGAGAAGTAACATCAAATGCTTTTTCATAGCTGTCACAATTAATTATCAAGTCTTTATTTACAGGTATTCTGTGTTCTTCAAGGGCATGTACATATCCGTTCCTGCGGTTCATGCCAATTAACCTGTTTTGTGGACCGGCAAAATGTACAATTCTTTTTCTTCCTGTTTCAATTAAATGTTCAACTGCTTTGAAAGCACCATCATGATCATCAACTATCACCTTGTCGCTTTTTACATCATGCATCATCCTGTCGAAAAATATAATCGGGACTCCCTGGTTTATCAATTCCTGGAAATGGTCAGTTTGCAGGGTTTCTTTTGTAATAGAAACAAGTAATCCATCTATTCTGCTGGATAACAAGGTATATGCAATATCAACCTCACGCTGGTAAATTTCGTTTGACTGGCATATCATTACCTGATATCCTTGCTGATGCGCTACCTCTTCAATACCACTAATAATGGTTGAGAAAAAATAATGAACCATTTCGGGAATAATAACACCAATAATATTTGATTTCCGGCTTCGCAAACTCAATGCAATTGCATTGGGCCTGTAATTAAGCTCATTTGCGAGGTCAACCACGGCTTTCTTGGTTTTCGGACTTATATCAGGATGATCTTTTAAAGCACGGGAAACAGTTGAAGGCGAGATTCCTAATTGCCTGGCAATATCTTTAATAGTGTATCTAATATGATCCATTGAAAATCAGTAAGTTGGCTTTTTTGTTATACAGTCAGTAATGTAGTGTTTTTTTGTACAAATACAAAGAATTATTTATCAGCGCAATCGTTTTAAATCTATAGAAACAAAGAATTGAAATAGAATTTTATAAATAATAATATGTGTCCAGTCTAAAAAGACTTGAAATTGATTTTCAGCTACTTTTAGATAATGATCAATACCAAAGTTTTAATAAGAATTTCAGCTTAGATTAATGTTAAAAATAGCAAACGTTTGCGTTGATTTTTTCTTACTTTTTCGTAGTATTTGTTAAATTTTTATTAAAAATGCCTTAATTTTGATTGAACTCCATAGATTAATTTATCAAATTTTTATATTAATATTCAACTAATTATTAACCAAAAAAGATAAAATATGAAACACTTTTCTGCTTTAACAGGAAGGATCATCCCTTTCCTGGTGTTTATTTTTCTTGTTAACATCACGTTGGCACAAGAAAGAACAATAACGGGCAAGGTGACTTCTGCCGACGATGGAAGTACTTTGCCTGGGGTTTCTATTATTGTTAAAGGTACAACTATGGGAACCATTACTGATATTGATGGAAAATATTCCATTTCGGTACCTTCAGATGCAACCACACTGCTATATAGCTTTATTGGTATGATTACCGAAGAAATGATAATAGGGGAACAAACCGTAATAGACATGGTTCTGGTCTCAGATATTTTAGGCCTGAACGAAGTTGTTGTGATCGGTTACGGTACTACCAAGAAGGGTGATGCAACAGGTTCTGTAACTGCTATTAGTGTGAAGGATTTTAACAAAGGGGCTATAACTTCACCCCAGGAATTATTGATGGGCAGAACAGCTGGTGTACAGATCACGACTAGCGGAGGTGCTCCCGGTGAAGGTGCTACTATTCGTATAAGAGGGGGATCATCGCTATCAGCAAGCAATGATCCGTTAATTGTGATTGATGGAGTACCAATCGACAACGAAAAAACAAATAATGTAACTATAGCAGGCATGAGAAATCCGTTGAGTATAATCCATCCTAATGATATTGAAACTTTTACAATCCTGAAAGATGCTTCAGCAACCGCAATATATGGCTCAAGGGCCTCAAATGGTGTAATTATTATTACTACCAAAAAAGGTAGAGTTGGAAAAGCTCTTAAGTTACATTATACTCAAAATACATCTATATATACAGTTCCGAATACAGTTGATGTGCTATCAGCTGATGAATTCAGAACAATTATAGAAAATGATTTTGCCGATAATCCTGATGTATTAGCACTTTTAGGCGATGGTAGTACAAACTGGTCTGATGAAGTCTTTCAAACTGCAATTGGCCTCGACCAAAATCTAAGCGCTACAGGATCTATCAATAACCTGCCTTATCGTGTTTCTTTAGGTTATACGAGTCAGGATGGTGTTCTTAAAACTTCAGAATTTAATAGAATTACACATTCAATGGGACTCAATCCCAGTTTTCTTAATGATCATTTAAAAGTGAACATAAATATAAAAGGAATGAACATGCATAACCGTTTCCCTGACCAGGGAGCTATTGGTAGTGCACTTCGTTTTGACCCGACAAAACCTGTATATGATGAAGATAGCATTTATGGTGGATATTATGCATGGACAAACCCTGCAGACAGTAGTATTATTTCAATGGCAGGGAGAAATCCTGTTGCCCAGTTAGAATTAAGAGAAGACTTATCTACTGTTAACAGGAGTATCGGGAATATTCAATTAGACTATAAATTTCATGCTTTACCTGAATTGAAAGCTAATCTTAATGTGGGTTATGACTATTCTAGGAGTAAAGGTACAATTGATGTGTCAGAATTAGCCTCATGGTCTTATAATACCGAAGTTGGAGGTGGAGAAAAACGTAAATATAAGCAAAGTAAAAAAAATGAACTCCTTGATTTCTACTTGAACTATGTTAAAGATTTAAACTCAATTGATAGCAAATTAGATGCAATGGCAGGTTATTCCTGGCAACATTTCTGGAGAAAAGGTTCTTCATTTGGAACTAATGTTGCTAAAACTGATACACTTGAAGATTCTGATTACGCAACAGAAAGCTACCTGGTATCATTTTTTACAAGAATAAACTATACCTTCAAAGAGAGATATTTATTTACTTTTACTCTTCGTGAGGATGGTTCCTCAAGGTTTGCCCCGGAAAATCGGTGGGGCTTATTCCCCTCAGTAGCTCTTGCCTGGAAAATTAAGGATGAATTTTTTCTTGAGAATGTGGATCTTATAACTAATTTAAAATTCAGAATTGGTTTTGGTATTACAGGGCAGCAAAATATTATAACAGGTGATTACCCTTATTTAGCCAGATATACTTATGGTGAAACCAGCGCTCAATATCAATTTGGAAATGAATTTGTATATACCTTACGTCCTGAAGGCTACGATATTTTTATAAAATGGGAAGAAACTAAAACCTATAATATAGGTTTGGATTATGGATTAATTAAAGACCGTATTTCAGGTACTTTAGATTTATATTATAGAGAAACAAATGATTTAATTAACAAGGTTCCTGTAGCTGCCGGAACAAACCTTACAAACGAAATCACAACAAATGTGGGTAATTTGGAAAACAGGGGAGTTGAGTTTTCAATCATTGGCCGGCCAATAGTCAGAGCTAATTTATTTTGGGAATTAGCTTTTAACCTTACTTATAACGAGAACAAAATAACAAAACTAACTACAGTTGATAATCCTGATTATCTTGGTGTATTTACCGGAGATATTTCCGGCGGTGTAGGTAATAAGATTCAAATTCATAGTGTTGGATTTCCTTCATATTCATTTTTCGTGTATGAACAAGTTTACGATGAAAATGGTGATCCTGTTGAAGGATTATATGTTGACAGAAACGATGATGGTGAAATAAATAGTGATGATATGTATAGATTTGAAAATCCGGCGCCGGATGTATTCATGGGTTTTTCTTCCAGGCTGGAATATAAGAATTTTGATTTTACATTTGCCGGCAGGATCATTCTGGGAAACTATATGTATAATAATATTAGTTCTAATGCCTTATATGACGATATGTATATATTTGGTACTTTAAATAATATTCCTACAAGTGCAACGGAGACGAAATTTCACATTGAGCAGTTTAAGTCTGACTATTTTATTCAAAATGCGTCATTTCTTAAAATGGATAATATAACTTTGGGCTACAACTTTGAAGAACTTTATCGGGAAAAGCTAAATGTTCGCTTGTCGGTAACTGTGCAAAATGCTTTTGTTGTTACAAAATATACCGGTTTGGATCCTGAAATTTTCAATGGTATCGACAATAATATATATCCCCGGCCAAGAACATTTTTACTTGGTATAAGTATTGATTTTTAACATTTAAAATTTGTAATTATGAAACACTATAAAATTATAACATTAGTTTTTACAATATTGTTTGCAACTGTTTCTTGCATAAAGGATTTGGATACTGTACCACTTGATAAAGATGAAATAACATCAGCTTCAGTTTATGCCGATCCGGATTCTTACCGCCAGGTTTTAGCTAAATTATATTCCGTTTTTGCTATGAGTGGTCAAAGAGGACCATCCGGATTGCCAGACATCAGCGGAATTGATGAAGGATTTTCTAATTATACTCGCCAATATTGGGTAGCTCAGGAAATTCCTACGGACGAAGCTGTAGTTTCCTGGAATGATCCTGGCTTACCTGACTATAACTATCAGGCATGGGATGCTTCCAATGATTTTGTTACAGCTCTTTACAACAGAATTTTTTATATGATCTCGATTTCTAATGAATATATACGAGAAACAACGGATGAGAAATTAGATGACAGAGATGTTAGCGGATCATTGAGAACCGAAGTTGAATATTATAGAAATGAAGCTCGTTTCCTAAGGGCACTTAGTTATTGGCATGCTCTGGATTTATATAGAAATGTGCCTTTTGTAACTGAAGATGATGGAATTGGTAGTTTTCTCCCTGATCAAATATCCAAAACAGAATTCTTTCATTACATAGAATCAGAATTAAAAGATTTGGAAACCAAGCTGGTTACCGCCAGGCAAAATGAATATGCCAGGGCTGACCAGGCAGCAGCATGGATGGTATTATCTAAATTATACCTTAATGCAGAGGTTTATATTAACGAAAGCCGGTATACCGAATGTATTACCTACTGTAATAAAATTATTAATGCAGGATATACACTTGAACCTGTTTATGAACATTTGTTTCTTGCTGATAACCACTTATCAAATGAAGTTATCTTTCCTATAGCCTTTGATGGGACATATACACAATCATGGGGTGGTGTTACATTTATAATTAATGCAGCCAGCGGATCAGATTGGGATAATTTGCAAGATGTAATGGGCTTGTATGGTAATAATATTGCCTGGGGAGGAAACAGGGCAACCAAAGCTTTTGTAGAAAAATTTGATGATTATACCGGAACTACTGATAGCAGGCCAATGTTTTATACAACTGGCCATACCTTAGAGATTGATGATATAAAAGAATTTAAACAAGGTTATGGCGTTATGAAATTTAAGAATGTTACTTCCGGCGGAGTAGTAGGTTCTAATGGAAACCACCCTGACACCGACTTTCCAATGTTTCGTCTGGCAGATGTCTATTTGATGTATGCTGAAGCAGTTCTACGTGGTGGAACAGGTGGTGATGCAGGAACTGCACTTGGTTATATCAATCAATTAAGGTTCCGGGCATATGGTGATAATTCAGGAGATGTTTCAGTAATTGATCTCGACTTTATCTTAGACGAAAGATCAAGAGAGCTTTATTGGGAATGTCATAGAAGAACTGACTTAATCAGATATAATTACTTTACCGGTAGTAATTATCTGTGGCCATGGAAAGGAAACGTGGCTGAAGGTACTGACACAGATAATAAATATGATCTTTTCCCTATTCCAGATTCAGATATTGGAGCAAATCCTAATCTTATACAAAATCCTGGTTATTAAAACTTAAAAACAATTAAAATGAAAAAAATATTTATAATTTTAATCTTAGCATTTGGAATTGTATTCTGGCAATCTTGCGAAGATGAAGAACCAAGGCCGGAAGCAATTATTGATCTTTCACAAGCTGTTGCTCCTGAATTAGTTAGCCCGGACGATGGATCAAGTATTGTTCTTGTGGAAGATACTTTAAATCCCGATTTTCCCATAATTCAATGGTCCGCTGCTGATTATAACTCTGAAAACATATCAGATCCTTCTTATACCTTAGAAATGATATATGATGATAGTAGCATAGTAACAAAAAAATCATTAATTGCTACAACTGATATATTTGCTGAACTTACTAATGAAGAAGTAAATAATAAATTAATCCAATTAGGATTAAATGCATTTGAAGAAGACACAGTTCAATTACAGGTTACATCATCAATTGTTGCAAATAATACAGATGATGATCTTGTTTCGCAATTACTTACCTTATATTTAACTCCATATCTTGACACATCAGGAGGCCCTGCCGATGAATATCCTCTGCTTTGGGTTCCTGGCGGCTATCAGGGCTGGGATCCGGCTTCCGCCCCTAATTTAGCATCCTTAAACGATGATGGACAATATGAAGGTTATGTAAATTTCCCTGGTGCAGATAATGAATTTAAGTTTACTTCACATCCTGACTGGACTCATACCAATTTTGGCTATGGCGGCGCTGAAGGAGTATTAGATACCGATCATTCTGCAAGTAACCTTACTATAGCCGATGCGGGTTTCTATAAATTCAATGTTGATACAATAAATTTGGAATGGGAATATTTAAAACAAGAATGGGGAATAATCGGATCAGCTGTTCCACCTTATGACTGGTCAGTTGATGTTGACATGACTTATGATGAAGATAACGATGTATGGACAATTACTTTAGATTTGACAGCAGAAAAATTCAAATTCAGGCCTAATGATGAATGGGAACCATTTAATTTTGGTGACGATGAAAACGATGGTATTTTAGAAGATCATGGAGCAGATATTCCTGTCCCTGAAGCCGGTAATTACACAGTAACTATGGATCTCAGTAATCCTCCTGTTTATACTTACAGTCTGGTAAAGAATTAAATCAGCCTAAGTAAGAATAATAAATAGAGAAATCATAAAATAATAAATAAAGAAGCCGTCCATTTAAAAGCATGGACGGCTTTTTTTGTCAATTAATTATTTGCGAATTATTCAGGTTAATTAAAATATTATGTTTTATAACATATAATTAAAGATTTACTAAAACGTTTGCGGTAACGTTTGAATAACATTATAGACTAAAATATTATATTTTATTGTTAATTATCTGTGAAATTTATGTAAATTTAACTCAATTCAATTTTATGTTTAATTTAATACTTTAACTTATGAAAAAACTTTTTACACTTTTATTATTAACTGCATTTTGTTATGCAGGTTTTACGCAAACTTCAAATGTTACTTTTAATGTGGATATGACATACCAAATTGATGAAGGAATATTTGATGCTGCCGTAGATTATGTTGATGTCGCAGGCTCGATGAATGGCTG
>DAOVJU010000459.1 GCA_030632095.1 Chlorobiota bacterium | reverse complement strand
TACACTTCCCGAATCTAAGCATACAAAATCAAAGTTGTTAAAAATGGATAACCAGCAAGCTGAATTATATCAAATAATTATGAAAAATTTCTAGGGTGTCCCAACGCTGAAAACAGGAAGAAGGAGGGGAAGTGCAGATTTTAGTTGAAGATAAAGAATCAATGCTAAAGTTTGCAGTTAAGGATAACGGGATAGGCATTTCTGAAAAGGATATATCAAATTTGTTTCGCATTGATAAACATCATACAACACTTGGCACTAAAAATGAAAAAGGAACCGGTTTGGGATTGATCCTTTGCAAGGAATTCATTACAAAAAATGACGGGGAAATATGGGTTGAAAGTGAAAAAAATAAAGGAAGTACTTTCTTTTTCACATTACCAAAACAAGAGTAATATATGAATCTAATCGAAAGTTATTAGAAGTGCCTTTAAGAAAACCACACTCTAATTTCATACCCGGCTTGATCGGGGATGCAGTTTAAAACACAATTAGCTTAATTCAACAATTAAATACCTATAATTTTTTCCTGATTATCATTAACCCATCTCTTACCGGAAATAAAACATTTTCTACGCGATTATCATTACTGATCCTTTCATTAAAATCAACAATTGCTTTTGTGTCAAAATCATTTTCTTCAATGGGCTTTATTACTTTTCCACTCCACAATACATTGTCAACAATAATATAACCACGGCTTGCTATTTTGTCAAAAATGAGATCATAATAATCAGCATATTGCTTCTTGTCCCCATCAATAAAAACAAGATCAAAAATTTGATTCAAATTTTTGATTTTTTCAGTTGCATCTCCAATCAGAAGTTCTATTTTCTTTTCAAGATTGGCTTTTTCGAAATAGTTCATTGCAAATTCAGCAATTTCATCATCTATTTCAATTGTAATAAGTTTGCCATTTTCAGTTAACCCTTCTGATAAACAAATTGCTGAATATCCGGTAAATGTACCTATTTCAAGGATATATTCCGGACTGATCATTTTGGATATCATGCTTAATATCCTTCCTTGCAAATGACCTGATAACATCCTGGGATAGATCATCTTCAAATTTGTCTGGCGGTTAAGGTCTTTTAATAACTCACTTTCAGGTTCAGTGTGATTTAAAATATAATTTTCAAGGTTAGGATTAAGGTTTAACATTTTGCAACCGTTCATGGTTTAAATTATTATACTAACAATTTAGCAATTTAACCTACTAACTTCAGGCGGACATTCAGCTATTTATACAGCTTATATTGAACTGTGAACGCTTACAACATTTCTAATAGTATGTAAGAATTGATAATTGTTTCTGATCAAAAATTTCGTTTGCTATTTCTATAAGTATTTCAGCAGTTATAGCTTCAATTTTTTGATTGATTTTATCAAGTGTATCAACTTTGTCAAAAACCATATAGCTTCTTCCGATATTGATCATCAGATTTGAATAATTTTCAGATGCAATGGCCAGTTGGCCAATAAGTTGCCGCTTTGCTTTATGTAACTGAAGTTTGCCTAATTTTCGGCTTTTTAATTTATCAAGTTCTTTCTTAACAATACCTAAGCTTTTATTCAGGTTTACTTTATCTGTGCCAAAATAAATCCCAATAATTCCGGTATCAGTATAGGGTGTATAGAACGATTCAGTATTATAAGCATATCCGTATTTTTCACGCAACGATAAATTCAATCTTGAATTAAGCCCGGGGCCGCCAAGTATATTATTTAAAAGTACCAATGGGATCCTGTTTTCATTTTTAAGATTATATGCTGTATTTCCAACGATACAGTGTGTTTGGTATGTAGATTTTTTTAGTTTCTTTTCTACAGGTAAATAACCAAAAAATTTATACCTGCCATTTTTCCTGATATTTGCTTCAATAATTTCAAAATGTTTTTTAAGTAAATCAACTATTTTTTCAAATCTGATGTTTCCAACAGAACAAACCACCATCTGATTAGTATGATAGTTTTCACAAATAAATTTCCGAACACTGTCTTTATTGAATTTTTTTAAATTTTTTTTCGTACCTAAAATATTTCGGGCAATGGGATGTGTGTTAAATATTAATTCTTCAAAATCGTCAAAGATCAATTCTGCCGGACTGTCTTTGTATGAATTTATTTCATCAACTATTACTTCTTTTTCTTTTTCAAGTTCTTTTTCAGGAAATGTTGAGTTAAAAAGCAAATCGCTAAATAATTCTAATGCCCTGTCATAGTAATTATGCATAAATGCTGCATAAATGCATGTTTCTTCTTTGGTAGTGTATGCATTTAAATCTCCTCCAACATCATCAAGCCTGCTTATAATATGATAAGCTTTACGTCTTTTTGTCCCTTTAAATATTACATGTTCAATGAAATGTGCCATTCCGTGCTCCTCTGGTTTTTCGTCACGGGTACCCGTATTTATAATTACTCCGCAATGTGCAACCTTTGTTGGAATGAATTTGTGTACTAAACGTATTCCGTTTGACAATTCGTAAAATTGATATTCCATTTTGCTTAGTTATTCCTTTTTAAATATTCAATATCTTCTTCATCCACTTAAAATTCATTCTTCAAAATTGTTTCTATAATCTGTTTCAATCCGGACAGGTCGTTTATTATAATATCCCAAACAGCATCAAGTTTAATATGAAAATACTCATGCGATATTAAATTTCTAAATGTCCTGACTTGGTGCCATGGATATTCATATTTATCTAATAATGATGTTTCAACATGAATTACTGCTTCACCAATTACGCTAAATTGGTACAAAACAGCACTTGAAAGGAGATTATCATTTAAAAAAGCTTCTATGCTAACATTACGAGTAAATGTTTCAATTTCATTAACCGCTTTTTGTATATGAGACAATCTTTCGTAACTTTCTTTTATATTATCGTTCATAAATAAGTTTTAAATCCGGTTCAACATTTTTAAAAATGTATGGTTTAAAAGAATCTATAAAGCCGACATCAATTTTTCGATTTACTTCATTTTCCAACTGATATTGTATTTCAGCAAGATCAAAATAACTAAAACCTTCATCTGTTTTTACAGCAATATCAATATCACTTCCCGGCCTGTCGTCTTTCCGTGAAAAAGAACCATAAATCCATGCAGTACGGACTTTTGAAAATTGCTTTAACTTATTTACAATTTTCGTAATGATTTTGTTTCTATCCAGAACCTTAAATGCTTTATATTCAATCTTTTCTTCAGCAACTTTTAGTGCTTCTTTTGCATAATCTTCATTGCCAATTTCATAAATAATGCGGTCGCTTAAAAAAGTAATAAGCATTTCTTTTTCGTTATAATTGAAAAAGTCAGCCAGTTTTATTACTTGTTCTTTTGTGAGTTTTCTTTGTCCTCGTTCAATTTTGCTTAATATAGCCTGGTCAATATCCAAAAAGGCGGCAACCTTTCGCAAAGGATATCCTTCCTTTTCTCTTAATGTTCGTATTAAATTTCCTATATTCTGCATTTTGAAAATATTGTTTTGACAAAATTAGTCAAATTCCTGTCTTTTAATATAAATTAAGTCAATTATTTTCCAATTGATATTGTATTTCTGCCAGGTCGAAATAGCTGAACCCTTCATCTGTTT
>DAOVJU010000411.1 GCA_030632095.1 Chlorobiota bacterium | reverse complement strand
TTACTATTGAATGGCCTTTTTTAATTAATCGCTGAAACGAGTCTAATAATTTTCTAATATCATGAAAATGAAGCCCAATGGTTGGTTCATCAAAAATAAACAAGGTTGGGTTAGCATGTTCATTGCCCAAAAATGAAGCAAGTTTTATCCGTTGGCTTTCACCACCGCTCAATGTACTTGATGACTGTCCCAATTTTATATAACCTAATCCAACATCTTGCAATACCTTTAGTTTTCTTAGAATTTTAATCTCGGAACTTCCTTCATTTTCGCCAAAAAAGGATACTGCCTGGTTAACAGTTAATTCTAATATTTGATATATATTTTTACCATGATATTCAATTTCCAATACATCATCTTTAAAGCGCTTTCCTTTACAATTTTCACAAATTAATACAACATCAGCCATAAACTGCATTTCAACTTTAATTATTCCTTCACCCTGGCATTCTTCACATCTTCCGCCATCTACATTAAAAGAAAAATGCGAAGGTTTAAATCCCTGGTATTGCGCTGATTTTTGATCTGCAAACAGTTTTCTAATGTCATCATAAGCTTTACTATACGTTACCGGATTTGACCTTGAAGATTTCCCAATCGGATTTTGATTAATGAATTCAACATCGTTTATCATTGAAATATCACCTTCAATGGTATCATATTTTCCTGTTTTCCCTCCATAACCCCCATATATTTTCTTAAGGGCCGGGTAAAATGTTTTATTTAATAAAGATGATTTTCCGGAACCGCTTACTCCTGTAATAACTGTTAATATGTTTAGCGGAAGCTTAATATTTATATTTTTCAGGTTATTTTCCCTGGCTCCGATTAACTTGATATAATTGTTCCACTTTCGCCGATGATCAGGAATTGGAATTTTCATTTTTCCTGACAAATATTGCATTGTCAAACTACTAGCAGCGCCATTAATTTTTTTTAAGTTTCCCTGATAGATTATTTCACCACCCTTAGTGCCGGCAAGTGGCCCAATATCAATAATTTCATCAGCTGCATTAATTATTTCTTCATCATGCTCAACTACAATTACAGAATTACCTAATGAACGTAATTTTTTTAACACTCCAATTAATTGCTGAGTGTCTCGTGAATGCAAACCAATGCTTGGTTCATCAAGAATATACATTGAACCAACCAGGTTGCTCCCGATCGAGGTTGCAAGGTTAATACGTTGTGATTCCCCTCCCGATAATGTTGAAGATAATCTATTAAGCGTAAGATAAGACAAACCTACATCCAGCAAAAATTGAAGCCTGTTTTGAATTTCAATTAAAATTCGCCCTGATATTTCTTTTTCTTGTTTATTGAGTTTAATAACCTGAAAGAAATCATTTAGTTCACTTATGGGCATTAAAACCAAATCTGAAATTGACTTGTTATTTATTTTTACATATTGCGATTCTTTTTTTAACCGGCTTCCATTGCATTCAGGGCAAGTGGTTTTTCCCCGGTAACGGGAAAGCAGTACCCTATATTGAATTTTGTACAGGTTCTTTTCAACTTCGTAGAAAAAATCATTTAAGCCGTTAAAATATTTATTTCCGGTCCATAGTAATTCTTTTTGCTCATCGGTTAATTCAAAATATGGTTTATGAACAGGAAAGTTAAAATGATGTGCAGTACCAATTAACATATTTTTCCAGGCACTCAGCTTTTCCCCTTTCCAACATGCTATTGCTTCCTGGTAGATTGATAAACTTTTATCTGGAATTACTATATCCTTGTCAATGCCAATTATCCGGCCAAAACCTTCACACTTTTTGCATGCCCCAACCGGATTATTAAAACTGAACATGTGAGGATAAGGTAATTCAAATTGAATATCATCAGCCTCAAATTTATTTGAAAAAACTGATTCCTTCTTATTTCCATTCTCAAAATATTGAACAATGCATTTTCCATGACTTTCAAAAAAAGCAGTTTCAACAGAATCGTATATCCTGCTTTGTAAATCTTCTTCAAATAATACCTCAAACCGGTCGACAACTATATTTATTTTTTTTGGTTTACTGCTTAGTTTATCGTTTAATATTTTTTCAATTTGTTCTGTTTTACCATCAATTTCAATTCTGCTAAATCCTTGCTGTAAAAGCATTTCAAGTTGTTTGAACAATTCAACAGGTTTCGCTTTAATCTGAACAGGCGATAATATAGCAACACGGGTTTTTTCTTTCAATGTGTAAATAAAGTCAACAACATCTTTCGATGTATGTTTTTTTACAAGTTTTCCTGAAACCGGGGAATATGTTTTCCCGATTCTTGCATATAAAAGTTTCAGGTAATCATATATTTCAGTTGAAGTTCCAACTGTTGACCTGGGGTTTCTGGTATTTACTTTCTGTTCAATGGCTATTGCGGGTGGTATACCTTTTATATAGTCCACTTCGGGTTTTTGAATTTTGCCTAAAAATTGCCTGGCATATGAAGATAAACTCTCAACATACCGGCGTTGCCCTTCAGCATACAATGTATCAAAAGCTAAAGATGATTTACCGGATCCTGATAAACCCGTAATAACAACAAATTTATTACGGGGGATTTGTAAATCAATATTTTTTAAATTGTGTACCCTTGCACCTTTTATTATAATATGGGTAGATTCGCTTGCTTTTTTTGGCATAAAAATTGATGCATTTAATAACAGCCAAACTTAACTTTTTTTAACAAAAATAAGCATTTGGTATAGATATTTTAGATATATTTGCCTTAACATTTAATTAATATTAACCAATAAAATACAGGAGGAACGCTTATCGAGTAAAATTTTACTTTTTATTTTAAAAAAAGGAGGTAAAATGAATACTCAAAAATTGAGTGATTATGAACTCGTAAAGCGTTATACTTGCGGTCACCAACCAAGTTTTGAAATTCTACTAAACAGGCATAAAAACAGGATCTTTTCATATATTATAGTTATTGTAAAAGATCAACAACTTGCCGAAGATATTTTCCAGGATACTTTTATTAAGGTAATAAATTCATTAAAAACGGGACGTTATCACGAAGAAGGGCGATTTGTTTCCTGGGTGATGCGTATTGCCCATAATTTAATAATAGATCATTTCAGAAAGGAAAAGCATTTACCAACATATTCTAATGATGCATATGAGATTGATTTATTCAACTCTTCAAAATTTTCTGATGCAACTGTTGAACAGAACATGATTAAAGATCAAATTACTAATGAAGTTAAAGATCTATTAGATGAGTTGCCTGATGATCAGAGAGAAGTAGTAGTTATGAGGCATTATATGGGCTTAAGTTTTAAAGAAATTGCCGAACAAACAAATGTAAGTATTAATACGGCTCTTGGCAGAATGCGTTATGCACTAATTAATTTGAGAAAAATGATAAAAGAAAAAAATCTAATCTTATCTTTTGAATAATAAAATACAAAAACAGGCGTTAAATAATAAATCTAAATCCTGTTTGCGTATGAACAAAAACTTTACTTTTTTATTTACATTATTTGAAAATATTGGCAAAAATGAAAATCATTATCCCCCAAAAGATAATGATGATCTTATTTTCAAATTGTTAGATGAATTAAATTTTAAGCCCGCAATTGAAGTAATTGAAAAAATTAAAAAATATTCAAAAGATATATAGAAAATTACTACTGTCCGACTAAATTTATTGAATATGCTTAAAATTGCCTGTTTTCTATATGATAATAATATTTCGCCCACTACGGGGCTCTGTTTTAATATTAATCATTTTACTACAAATATATCGCCTCTAACGAGGCTAATATGAAGCACCATAGGTGCTAAATATTTGTAGAACTGATGTTTCCAAAAAATAATAAAGTGCCGTAGGTACGAAATATAAAACATAATAATTTTAACCAGTCACTTGTGATAGAAAATCGTTAATCCTTGTTCGATATTCAATTAATACTTGTTTGGTTCTGACTTACCTTCGCAAACCGAAATACATAAGTTAATTGTTAATTAGATAGGAAATTGTTTAACATAAATTAACTAGGCACACAAAACCAATATTATAATTAATAAATAAAGCCTATTGACATTGTTGTCAATAGGCTTTATTTATTAATTATAAAACACTTCATGTCAATTGAT
>DAOVJU010000080.1 GCA_030632095.1 Chlorobiota bacterium | reverse complement strand
CTAGAAAATTGGCAATAATATATTATCATATGGTAACAAGAAAGGAAGAGTTTAATATAGAATTTTATGAAAAACAGCAAGCCAGGTTCAAGGAAAAACGCATAAAATTTCTTGAAGCGCAACTTGCTAGTTTAAAAGATATTGCGTAATCTATGTATAAGGTAGAAAACGGACTTTCTGGACAAACACTAAGTATAGTTTTCATCGTTCCCATATACCTCGTTCAAAAGCTTTATCGTTTCAAAAGCTTCTTTTTCATTAATAATTTCTATAGCAAATCCTGTATGTAGCAGAACATAATCTCCAATTTCTGCATTTTCAACTAATTGCAATGAAGCTTCAGATATAGTATTTCCAATTGAAACTTTGGCTTTTACACCATCAATTGAAATTATTTTAGCAGGTATGCTTAAACACATATTATTATCCTCCTGATATTTTAATACGAATAGCGCTTAAATTAATATTTTATAATTTATTATTTATTCAATGTATATAAATGTCAAAAGTACATGATACAAACTGTATTTGTACATTATT
This sequence comes from Chlorobiota bacterium, assembly GCA_030632095.1. Classification (GTDB taxonomy): domain Bacteria; phylum Bacteroidota; class Bacteroidia; order Bacteroidales; family B39-G9; genus JAADFW01. Next base: position 9,322 of record DAOVJU010000080.1, on the reverse strand, counting down.
TAAAAAAAAAACAATAAATACCTAGCGCAGCCAATCTGTAAACACAATATAAAAATTAATGATTAGTGAATAAAGTTTTACAAGATAATAATATATAAACTATCAATTAAAATCATATCAAATTTGCGGAAAGTAAGTTCGTTTTTGCATTATTAGATAAGAAAATGGTCGTTCGTCTATTTTTTGAAAATTATATGTAAATCTAAATTATTTTTGTCTGGAGTTTAAATAAACATTAATTATTTATCAAGCATAATAACCAACAACTACAATGACCAAATAGTTGCGGCCACAATTTTTTTTTTTGTGGCCGCTTTCTTTTTTTATTGTTATGTTAATTTAGTAACAATAAAAATAATAATAAAAACAGATAATATTTAGCCCTCATTTGCGCAACGCGGTTGCAACAAAAAAAGACTTACATATAACTGTATATCAAGATATTGCGTTGACGTCAGGTATGTTATACAACACCATGTAAATTATTGACCAGATTAATTTTGAATTAAAAATCTATTTGTCGAGATTTAATTTCAATATGTGAAAATTTTAACAAAAAAACTTAATTAATTAACAAACAAAGATAGGAGAAACCAATATGCAAGGAAAAAATCAAACTGCTCTTTGTTTATGTCCGACTCAAAATGGATATACCGATTGGGTTGACTTAAATGAGATTGCAAACTATGCATCTGAAAAACTCCAAATTAAAACAATTTGGTTTTCAAATGATCTTCCTCTGCTCAATGCTGAAATAATTGCTGAAAAAATCAAGCAATCAAATGCTGTTCAAATAATTCTGGCAGGTGATAAGCCGGGATTTTTTAAACCGCTATTCAGCAGGGCAATGCGCGTTGTTGGATTGGATCCAAAAAACGTGAAATTAGTTAGTTTTAGCGAATATGGAGCTGTAAACAGATATCATACTGGCTTGGCTAAAGCACTGGTAGCTTGTGCATTTTATAATGTGCCTTTTGATGTGGCTGCAAAACAACCTGCTAAAAACGTAAATCCGGAAACCCTGGTTATTGGAGGTGGAATTGCAGGTATACAGGCATCACTCGAAATAGCTGATGGAAATCAAAAGGTTTATTTAGTTGAAAGAACAGGAACAATTGGCGGCCATATGGCAATGTTTGATAAAACATTTCCAACACTTGACTGTGCAGCTTGTATTTTAACACCAAAAATGGTTGAAATTGGCCAGCATCCAAATATCGACTTAATGACTTATTGTGAAGTAATTGATGTTAGTGGCGAACCTGGTGATTATACGGTAAAAATAAGACAAAAAGCCCGCAGGGTAAATTTAGCTACATGTATTGGGTGCGGAATATGTTCAGAAAAGTGCCCGCCTAATGTACCAAGTGAATTTGATACAGGAACAGGCTTAAGAAAATCTATTTACATTCCTTTCCCACAGGCAGTTCCAAACAAATATTTAATTGATGCAGACAGTTGTACCTATGTAAAAAATGGTAAATGTGGAGTTTGTGTAAAAGTTTGCCCTGTAAAAGATTGCATTAACCTTGATGAAAAAGATCATGAAGTGGAATTGAAAGTTGGAAATATTGTAGTTGCAACAGGTTTCCAGACATTTGATGCTAAGAAAATCGAAAGGTATGGATATGGCATTTATGACAATGTTGTAACTTCACTGGAGTTTGAAAGATTAGTAAATGCTGCAGGCCCTACCGGTGGAAATATTACAATACGAACAACAGACAAGAAGGGAAATAAAATATTTAAGGGTGATAGTGAAGTTCCGAAAAGTTATGCAATAATTCACTGTATTGGAAGCAGGGACGAAAATCATCATAAATATTGTTCTCGTGTATGTTGTATGTATTCATTAAAACTTGCTCACTTAGTTAAAGAAAAACTTCCTGATGCAGAGGTGTATGAATATTATATTGATATGAGGGCTTTTGGTAAAGGTTACGAAGAATTCTATAACCGGATTAATAGTGAAGGTATCCACATTATCAGGGGCAGAACAGCAAAAGTTCTGGACAAAAAAGGAAAATTGATTGTTCGGTCAGAAGATATTGAAGCAGACAAACTTATTGAACAAGAAGTTGATATGGTAATCTTAGCTGTAGGGCTTGAACCAAGAGAAGATGCTAAGCATATTGCTGAAATACTTGGTTTGTCATCTGATAATGAAGGATGGTTCAAAGAATACAATTATGCTAATGACCCTGTAGGAACCTATAATGGTGGAATTACTATTGCTGGTGTATGTCAGGGGCCAAAAGATATACCGGATACCGTTGCACAAGCCTCCGCTGCTGCTGCACGGGTACTGCAAAGCATTATACTCGGAAATGTTGGTGCTGGTTTGAATACCATATCGCCAGATGTTATAATTGAAAAAGCTAAAAAACTTTCAACCTTATAAAGATGAAAATCATGAATAACAGAGTTGATCCGAATTTTAAAAATGAATTATATAAGTTAGGCAACAAGGAAAGCTGGAACGATTGTTTTCATTGTGGTAATTGCACTGCAGTTTGTTCCCTGACTGAGGAAAATATTGTCTTTCCGCGAAAGGCCATACGGTATATGCAAATGGGCTTAAAGGATAAGTTAGCTCAAAGTGCTGAACCCTGGTTATGTTATTATTGTGGCGATTGCACCGAAACTTGTCCCCGTGATGCAAATCCCGGTGAAATTATGATGGCTCTTCGAAGATGGCAAACGGTTAAATATGAATGGACAGGTTTAGCAGGTCTTTTTTATAAATCATTCACTTCATTAATTGTAGCCCTTATTCTGGTAGCAATAGCCATTCTTACTATTGGATTTATGAAAGATTTCAACCATGAAGCAATAATGCACTTTGGGCATAGCCTGGAATTTTGGTTGATTATTTGTGTCTTCTCTATAATATTAGTGCCAAACATAATTCGTATGTTTTATTTTACTGTTATTAAAGCAAAAGTAAAGGCACCAATTGGTTCATACATAGCTGCATTTTTAAGTCTTTTTGGACATATGTTTACACAAATAAAAACTTTTAAATGCGACAAACAAACTACCAGGTGGTTAATACATTTTCTGGTAGTAATGGGATATTTAGGTTTACTTGTTATTACCGTATTTCTCGATTGGTTTGGAACAGAAAACCAGTCGATTATTAATCTTGGATATATAACAGGCGGACTTGTTTTTGTATTTACTTTTATTTTAATGATTTCTCGTTTAAGCAAAAACAGAGAACTAAACAAATACTCACATTCAACCGACTGGTTTTTTATCATCTGGCTGTTTCTGATGGGATTAACAGCATTTCTAGTACGTCTTTTTATTGATATTGACCTGTTAACCAACAATTTTTGGTTATATATGATACATCTAATGGTAATTACTCAATGGGGATTATTATTAGTACCTTTTGGTAAGTGGACTCATTTTTTATATCGATCATTTGCTGTTTCATTTATAAATCTAAAGAAAGCATCTTTAAGTTAAAACTCTAAAACAAAGAACAATGGAAGAAGTAAGAATTGGTGTTTACGTTTGCTGGTGCGGCTCTAATATCGCAAAAATGGTTGATGTTGAAGAAGTATCCCGCGAAGTAGAAAAATTACCCGGTGTAGTAATAGCCAAAGATTATAAATATATGTGTTCCGATCCCGGTCAGGATTTAATCATTCAGGATATTAAAAAGCACAATCTGAATCGGGTTGTAGTATCTGCTTGTTCGCCAAGAATTCATGAATTAACATTCAGAAAAGCACTTGAAAATGCAGGGCTTAATCAATATATGTTTGAAATGGCTAATATTCGTGAACATGTATCATGGGTTCATACCGATAGGGCAGAGGCAACAAAAAAAGCTAAAACACTTGTAGCAGGTGCAATTAACAGGGTTAAATGGCACGAATCGCTTGATAAGCGTCATGTTGATATTGATCCGGCCACTTTAATTATAGGTGGAGGAATTTCTGGTATTTCTGCTGCTTTAGAAATTGCTAATGCCGGAAAACAAGTTTATCTAGTTGAAAAAGCTGATAAAATAGGTGGTTATGTCGCTAAATTGGATCTTACATTTCCACATATGTACAGCGGAAAGGATATGATTCAGCCTAAAATTGATAAGGTAATGAATCATGAGAAAATTGAAGTATTCCTTAACTCGATGATTGATGAAGTTTTTGGATATGTAGGTAATTTTGAAGCCACAGTTAAAGCTAAAGATGAAAAGGAAATTAAATTTGGAAATGTTATTGTTGCAACCGGATTAAAACCTTTCGATCCATCAGGCATTGATAATTATCAATATGGTAAACTACCGGATATAATCACATCACTTGAACTTGAAGAGATGTTTATCAATGGCCAGGTCACAAAAAAGGATGGAACAATTCCGAAAAACATTGCTTTAATTCATTGTGTTGGTAGCAGAAATACAAATTATCATGAATATTGCTCACGTACCTGTTGTATGTCAGCCTTAAAATATGCAAACCAGTTAAGATCAGCTTTACCAGAATCCAATATCTTCAATATTTATGCTGATATAAGGGCATTTGGTAAAGGATGTGAAGAATTCTATACCAATACATCAAAGAAAAATGTCATGTTCTTAATGTATGATCAGCAAAACGATCTGCCAAAAATTAAGAAAGCCGGGACAGGTGATAATTGTGATATGATCATTGAAATGAATGAAAAGTTATCAGGAGAAGCAATTGAAGTTCCTGCTGATATGGTAGTTTTAATGGTAGGTATGAAAGCACATGAAAATGCTAAAGAAATTGCCCATGCAGTTGGTATTAGCATGTGTGGAAATGAATTTTATATAGAAAGACATCCGAAATTAGATCCTGTTGCAACTACAACAGATGGAGTCTATATAGTAGGTACATGTCAGTCACCAAAAGATATTCCTGATTCGGTTACACAGGCTAATGCTGCCGCAGCAAGAGTACTTGCAACAATAAATGTTGCCCATATGGAGGTTGAAGTAACAACTGCTGTAGTTAATGAAGATGTATGTTGCGGTTGTCAGACTTGTATAAATGTATGCCCATATACAGCAATAAGCTATGATGAAGAAAAGAACGTTTCAGTTGTTAACGAAATATTATGTAAAGGTTGCGGAACATGCGGCTCTGCATGCCCAACCGGTGCTATCAGGAGCAGGCACTTTACCGATGAACAAATTTTATCTCAAATAGAAGGATTAATGTCAATGCAATTACAAATATAAAACTATGGAATTTGAACCAACAATTGTATCATTCTTATGTAACTGGTGTTCATACACCGGTGCTGACCTTGCCGGAACTTCACGAATGAAATATGCTCATAATGTAAGAGTGATTCGTGTAATGTGTTCAGGCAGAGTAGAACCAACCTTCGTATTTAAAGCATTTCGCGAAGGTGCCGATGGTGTCTTAATATGCGGTTGCCACCCAGGCGATTGTCATTACCATGAAGGTAATTATAAATGTCTGAGAAGATATCATTTAATTAAAAAATATTTGGATCAGATGGGTATTGAACAAGATCGTTTACGATTAGCATGGATAAGCGCCAGTGAAGGAAAACAGTTTGCTGAACTAGCTGATGAAATGACTGAGACTATCAAATCACTTGGTCCCTGTAAGGTGAAAAATGTAATGGAAACTTTAACTTAAAAAGGAGGCTTAATCATGGCAAACGAAAAACCAAAACTTAAAGTAGCAATATACTGGGGTGCAGCCTGTGGTGGTTGTTGTGTTTCAGTACTTGATGTTCATGAAAAGCTTTTCGATGTTGTTGCAGCAGCGGATCTTGTATTTTGGCCTATTGCGCTGGATTTCAAATATAAAGATGTAGAAGCTATGCCCGATAAACATATTGACGTTACATTGTACAATGGTGCGGTAAGAAATAGTGAAAATGAGCATATTGCAAAACTCCTGCGTCAAAAATCTAAAATCATGGTAGCCTATGGTTCATGTGCACATATGGGAGGTATTCCGGGCTTAGCTAATTTTACAACAAAAGAAGATTTATTCAAACGGGTATATGAAGAAACCGAATCTACAGTTAATCCTGATAAAGTAAGGCCGGTACCAAAATATAAGGTACCTGAAGGTGAACTTGAACTCCCTGAATTCTATAATGATGTTAGAGCATTAGACCAGGTTGTTGATGTTGATTATTATCTTCCTGGTTGTCCTCCTCAAACAGAGCGTTTTGTAGAAGTTTTTATGGCTATAGTAACAGGAGCAGAATTACCTCCGCCAGGTTCTGTTGTGGGTGCAAATGAAAAAACACTATGTGATGAATGTGAGAGAAAGCAAACTGAAAACAAGCTAATAAAAGAATTTAAGCGGCCGTGGGAAATTCAGGATGATGGTGAAACTTGTTTCCTTGAGCAAGGTGTAATTTGCATGGGACCAGCTACAAGAGGTGGATGCGGTGCCAGGTGTATTGAAGGAAATGCTCCATGCAGGGGATGTTATGGTCCTCCATCAACATCGCCAGACCCGGGTGCGAAAATGATGTCTGCAATTGCTACAATGATTGATTCAAATGAAGAAGATGAAATTACTACAATAGTAGATCAAATTGCAGATCCGGCAGGAACATTTTACAGATTTAGCTTACCAGGTTCAATTTTCAGAAGAAAATTGTTTGAAAAGGAATAAAATTGGTTAAATAAAAAGAGTTATCTGAAATAAAATAATAAACAAAATGTTACAAATCCCGGTAATTAGAGAGGAGTTACATTTGATTTCTAAAAAACTAAAATAATAACAGATGAAACGAATTACAATAGATCCAATAACACGCCTTGAAGGACATGGAAAAATAGAAATTTTCCTAAAAGATGATGGTGATGTTGAAAATGTCTATTTTCAGGTTCCTGAATTGCGTGGCTTTGAAAAATTTTGTGAAGGGAGACCTGTAGAAGAATTATCACAGATTGTTACAAAAATATGCGGGGTTTGTCCTGGTTGTCATCATATGGCAGCAGGAAAAGCAACAGATGCTGTATTTGGGGTTGAACCGCCACCTACAGCAAAAAAATTACGCGAATTATTTTTCATGGCACATTTTATACATAGCCATATTGCACATTTTTATGCTTTAGCAGCGCCGGATTTTGTAGTCGGGCCTACTGCTCCGGCTGCAGAAAGAAATGTTTTAGGATTAATAGCTAAAGTTGGAGTTGAAATTGGAACAGAAGTTCTGAAACAAAGACGTATAGCCCAGGAAATTCAAGCTTTACTAGGTGGTCATCAAACACATGTTGTAATGAATATGCCTGGTGGAGTACGTAAAGGCTTAACCGAAGATGAAAGGAAAGATATTGTAGAAAAAGCAAAAGGTTTTGTTGAATTTTCTCAATTTTCATTGAAGATATTTAACGATGTTGTTTTAGGTAATAAAGAATACGTTGATATTATTCTTAACGGGCCATACTCATTAAACCTTCATTCTATGGGTTTGGTTGATGAAAACAACAAAGTGAATTTTTACGATGGAAAAGTAAGAGTTGTTGACACAGAAGGGAACGAGCACTGTAAATATGCACCTGAAGATTATCGTGAATTTGTTGAAGAAAGGGTAGAACCCTGGAGTTATCTGAAATTTCCATACTTGAAAAAAATAGGGTGGAAGGGTTTTGTTGAGGGGCAAGATTCAGGAGTTTATCATGCTACACCTCTTTCAAGATTGAATGTAGCAGACGGAATGGCAACCCCATTAGCACAAGCAGAGTACGAAAAAATGTATGAAACATTGGGAGGTAAACCTGTTCATGCTACACTGGCTATGCATTGGGCGAGATTGATTGAATTATTATATTCATCTGAAAGATGTCTTGAGTTAGCTCAGGATCCTGAAATTACAGGAACTGATTTGAGAGCTAAACTTGGTAACATTCCAGGCGAAGGAATTGGAATTGTTGAAGCACAAAGAGGTACATTAACCCACCATTATTGGACTAATGAGAAAGGTATTGTAACTAAAGTCAATATAATTGTTGGAACTACCAATAATAATGCAGCTATTTGCATGTCACTGAAGAAGGCAGCTCAAGGTTTAATTAAAAAAGGCGTTGAAGTATCAGATGGTATATTAAATATGGTTGAAATGGCTTTCAGGGCTTATGATCCATGTTTCTCCTGTGCAACACATAGTTTGCCAGGACAAATGCCTTTGGTTGTTAATTTCCGCGATAAGGATGCAAATATTATTAGAACTGTTACACGCAATTAATTTTTTTTTATTAGATTTAAATAGAGATTTTATTATATTTAAATTTGATAAGAAAAAAATATGAGAAAATATAAGAACGATGGCAAATTGAAAATTCCAAAGCGACGTAAGTCTGCGAAAAAGAGTGAGGAAGATATTGAAATTATTGAAGAATGTTTTTGTCATAATGGGCATAATTTAATTAGTAACCGGGTAAAATTTAATGAGTGTAACGGAATTTATCTGAAAATTAAAGACAAAGAAAAACAAGGATATGTTGGTATAAGCCCAATTTGTGGGTGTAAAATGCGAATTAGCATTGATGTTGACTTAACAGAGGGGGAAACATTTGAATTCTTCTGCCCCGAATGTGATGAAAAATTACTTGTATATTCTCCTTGTCCATCATGCGAAGGTGAAATGATTACCCTTTTCCTCAATAAGGAAGCAGATTATACACATTGCCTTGGAATATGTAATAGTGTTGGCTGCCCGCAAGCAGAAGTCAGAATGGGAGATGAAATAAGATCATGTCTTAGAAAGCAATATCATGATGAAACACATCGATAGTTATTCTATTTAATAAGATATTTTTTAAAAAGCCAAAAGCCACTATTTTAGTGGCTTTTACGTTTTATATTGATTTCATTAAAACGTTGGCGAGTATTAATTAAGCTTTTCAGTATTGTTAAATAATTGACTTTTATACAAAAATTTTGTATATTCTATAAATTCATTATGTAATAGATTATGGGAATATTTAAAAGTAATGGCAAATTGAGATTTCCTGAACCCAGAAAATCAAAGGTTAAGGAAGCAGAAATTGAAGTAATTGACAAATGTTTTTGTCAAAATGGTCATAGTTTAATTAGTAGCAGAATCCGCTTTGATACTCATGATGGTATTTATTTTAAAGTAAAGAATCATAATAAAGAAGGTTTTGTTGGGATTAGTCCGATGTGTGGCCGTAAAACAAGAGTTAGCATAGATATTGATCTTATTAAAGGAGAAAAATATGATTTTTATTGTCCTGAATGTAACGAAAAACTACCTGTATATTCGCCATGTCCGTCATGTGAAGGAAATATGATAACAATTTTCAGAAGCAAAGAAGAAGATT
>DAOVJU010000194.1 GCA_030632095.1 Chlorobiota bacterium | reverse complement strand
ATTTCTTTAATATGATCCTGAAATCCATGAACATGCTTATTAATCTATGGAATAAAATGTAAGCTTACTTGTTGTTGTGTTTGGTTAAACGGCTCAGTATATGGAAAATTAATCTTGAATAAATCAGTGGTTAATTCCACTATTTGCACAGTATCAAGAAATATAGTATCAATTCCATATAAAATATATGATAATGTTTCGTGGAAAACTATCTTAGTTTCATTTTCTATAAATACCCAATTATAACTTGCCGTCTGAGGTATCATTGAATCGCATAATTCTGTACCCTGGTCAATAACGGTGGTTCCATTTGAGGAAAATGTGAAAAAATCATCTGTGGTACAATCTGAAACAATTGAGTAAATATTAATAATCAGAAATTCACCTACTTGTACACCCGGTTCTAAAATAATTGAATTTGTATACCATGAATGATTCGTTAATAATTCAGTATTAGTTTGATCAGAACCATTATCATTATCCTGATCCTGATCATTTTCCTGTTCACATGCTAAAAATGAAAATAACATCAATATAGAGATGAATTGCCGGTATAAGTTCTTTCTAGTCATAACTTTTCCCTTTTAAATGCTTTTTGGAAAAGGTATAGATTTTTTTACAAATAATCAAGATATTAGTATTTTCTTGTTAAAAGTGCCTGACAAATGCCTAAAGTTATAAGTGTCAAATGTTTACTACATTTCATATAATTTCGACTTAGAAATCTTCTTTCTTACAATTATTCATACTTTAGGTATTTTAAACTTTAAGTCACTTTAAGTAATGAATTATGAAAATTATTCCTATTAACAACTTTATCGCAAAACCAACCGATATCTGGATGAAACAGTGGTTTCTGTTAACCAGTGGTGATTATTCTAAAAATCATTATAATACCATGACTGTAGCCTGGGGATATTTTGGTGTTATGTGGAGCAAACCTGTTGCAGTTGTGGTTGTACGCCCTACAAGATTTACCTATGAATTCATTAATAAATACGGCACTTTTACCCTTTCCTCTTTTGATAAATCATATAAACCTGATCTAAATCTACTTGGGACAAAATCTGGCCGTGATGGAGACAAAATAGCCGAAACCAAACTAACTGTTATTCCTTCATCTAAAATAGAAGCGCCGGCTTTTAAGGAAGCAGAACTAATTGTTGAGTGTAAAAAAATATACTGGGATGATTTCAAACCGGAAAATTTCCTCGATCCTACTATTGAAAATAAGTACTCTAACAACGATTATCACCGCATGTATTTTGGAGAAATAATTGAGATTCGGGGAATAAATAAATACAGTTTATAGTTTGAGTTTAAAAGTTGAAGTATAAATACTGAGCTCTGAAATAGGGACGAAGTTATAACCTGAAACTTTAAACGTTAAACGTTAAACGTTGAACTAAGAAGATATTAAAACATGCGCATTCCAGAATTTTGAAAACTCCTCCATTTGCTTTTCAGAATGTATTTCTTTGTTCGGAAATGGTGGGGCATAAATTCCTGGAAAAAATGTTGCTATTAAATATTTATCTTCCTTTTTGAAGAGAATTAAATTGAGTTTCCAGGTCTTATTCTTTTTCGTTTTAAGCTTTTTAATCATAAAATCATCCCGATCAGTTTTAACAATGCTTTCCCTCTCCTGTTCGTTTAGATTTCTAATTGCTGCAATGCCATCAAATCCAATTCCTTTTGGATAAACCTCATGATCAAATTCAATGGCTATTTCAGTTTTATTCTCATTAGTTGATATATAAAATGCTTTATAATCAATCTCCAATGCTAAATTGTTAATTAATTCCTCAGGATTATTTGCAAAAGAATATCGAAATTTAGAACCGGATTTTTCCAATTGTTGCCTGATATCATCTTCCTTATATTGTGTTTGATTACTAAATTTAAGTAAGAATTCTTCATCAAGTTGATGAAAATGTCTTAATAAATGAAAATAAGTATCGAAATCGATAACTGTATTTTTTAATATTTCTTCTAATTTGCTCAAAACTTTACTCCTATTAATAAAACATCGTCTATCTGGTTAGATTCTCCTTTCCAATTCAGGAAAGTTTCATCAAGTATTTGTTTTTGTTCATCCAGGTCTTTCATATAAATTGATATAAGCAATTCCTGCAGTTGTTTTTGCATGAATTTTTTCAGTTTCGGCCCACCAAACTGGTCAGCGTAGCCGTCAGAAAAGATATAAATACAATCGTTCTTTTCTATGTCGAATGTATGCAAAGTATAGGTTTTTTCCTGTCCAATGACTTTTCCTCCAATAGCATTTTTATCTCCTTTTGTTTTAAGTAATTCGCCATTTTTAATTAAATACAAGGGATTAAAAGCACCTGCATACTCTATTTTATTATTTTTATAATCAATGGCACAGACTGCAAGGTCCATTCCATCCCTGATACCGCTTTCATCATTTATCTGATGCAATGAATTACTTATCGATTCATCCAAAAAGTATAGAATTTTATCAGGGCTTATTAGTCCTTTTTCATTTACTGCCTGGTTCAGGAAATTTGAACCGATCATAGAGAGCATAGCTCCCGGAACACCATGCCCGGTGCAATCAACAGCCGAAACAAAAACTTTTCCATTTCGTTCGGCCAGCCAGTAAAAATCACCACTTACAATATCCCTGGGCTTAAAAAGAATGAACGAATCAGGCAGAAACTTTTGAATAAAATGCTGCCTGGGAAGTATAGCATTTTGTATATGTTTCGCATACTGAATACTTGCCACTATTTCATTGTTCTTTGTCTCAATAACATCAAAGGCATTTTTTAATTCAACATTTCTTAGCTGGTAAATTTCGGCTTCTTTTTTTGCATTTATAATTTCAAATTCAGCTTGTTGTTGTGCAATTTTATTTTGGGTCTCACTATTCAATACTTCTTCTTTCAGTTTATGGTACTGAATATAAGATTTATATGCTTCAGTATAATTGCCTTTGCGTTCGTATACCTCGGATACTGCTTTGTAAGCTTGTGATAACAACGGTTTAGAATCTATTTCATTGGCAAGGCCAATAAGCGATTTTGTATATTTTTCAGCTTTTAGCATATCATTCTTATGAAAAAATACATTTCCCAAACCAAGATTATTATGAAATATCAGTTGTTTATCCTTGTTTTTCTGGTTTATTTTGAGGCTTTCATAATAATATTCCTGTGCCATATCAAACTTCTGTATTTTTTCGTACAGACTGGCTAAACCAAGATAACTCCAGGCTAAACTGCTGTAATCCTTGATCTTTAACCGAAGAAAAATGCTTTCCTTATAATAATCTTCAGCTTTTTCATAGTCTCCTTTCAAAGAATATGATCGTGCCAGCAAATTCAATGATGAAGCTTGTGCAAAAACCAGTTCATTTGTTTTTCTAATTTCCAGGCTTTTAGTGTGGCAATCAATTGCCTTATCAAAATCATGTAAACGGGAATATATTTTTCCTAATGAACCTAAAATATCTGCCTCTCCTTCTTTGTTTGCGATCTCTCTGGCAATATTCAAACCTTTGTTCAGGTAATCAATGGATTTATCGTACTGTCCGGTGATGTCATAATAGCTGCCTAAAAAATCCAGGTTAATTACATAACCAGTTTCAGGATCAATTGATTCAAAATATTCCAGTGCATCAAGCAGGTATTCAATAACATGCTCATCTTTTGCTCGCAGGAAATTAGTAACAGCAATAATTAATTTACCGTAGTTGATTCCTTTAATATATTCATACTTCTTTGATTCATTAAGTATTTCAATTCCCAATTCATTGCTTTTCCCTGTTTGAGCAAAACGAAGATCAAGTGCTTCTTTTATTTTATCTTCAATATGTTTAATACCCTCCAATACTATCATCTTTAGTAAATTAATTTTAAATTTACAATAATATGTTAACATTCACTGACAGATTTACTAAAATTTAAGAAACCATGGCAAAATCACAAGGGCCTTTAACAAAACTAATCTTTGGATCAAATCCTACTTACAAGTTTGGTGAACAAAAACATTCGAAAAAAGTGCGGAAGGTATCCTGGATTTTGCTAGTTCTTGGAATTCTGGGAATAATTATAAGTTTAATATTATACTCGAATATAGATTCCGTAGCCTCTATTATAACAATTATTATATCTCTAATTTTTATACTTAGTTCTTTAATTTCCTTATTATTTATATTTAACAGAAAATTCTATAATACTTTTATTTACTTATTGGCAATTGTAGTTATAGGGTTTGTTTTCAAACGGAATCATTGGCCTGGAGCAAGTTATATAATGTTTGCAGGTTTTACACTTTCGGCAATAGGATTCTGTCTTTTATCTTTTATTTCCTTATTTGCTATTAGGGATAATAAATTTTTAAGAAACTTTGGCTTTTCCATTAATTTAATCCTGACACTTTCATTTTTAGGAGGTTTGTTTAAGGTTCAGCACTGGCCTTATGGAAATGTTATGATTGCTCTTAGCAGTTTATTGTTTTTAATTAGTGTATTATCGCTTGTTTTTACTTTACCAAATTCCAATTACCAGGAATGGACTTCTTTTCATAAAAAATTCTTTTACAGGGCAATATTAATACCTATGATATTTATTTTTATTACTTCAACCTTAACATTTGTTTTTCCTGACAAATGGGATAGTGTAGTTTATGATAATCAAAGTAAAGATTATTGGGGTATGAATGAAATAGAGTTATTTGATAAAGAGGGAATTGAAAAATAAAGAAAAAGATAATTTACTTTTGGAATTTATATGGCATCTAATACATCGTCCATCATTTTTATAATATCATCTACATTTACAGGAATTAGTTCAAGCTCATTTTGATTGACAATCAGTAAATATTTACCATCTGGTGAAAACAAGGCTTTATGTGCACTAAATTGCTTTATTTTATAAAAAAGAAGTGCGTGTAACAACCAAGCCTCAGATTTACCACAAGGAATAACCACAGAAAGTTCACCATCATTAGAAAATGAAATCTCACTAAACCTGTTATTAACCGAGGCTGAATAAAACAAGTATTCAGATTTCTGCCTTTTTTTAGTAACATCAGCTGTTTTAAAGGTCATATAATGATTAAATTGTTGCTGTAGGCTATAGAAATTATATACACGATCTGGCAGATTTACTTCTTTTGTTTTTATATTTCCATATCGGGTAAGTATAATTTCCCGTTCACTATTCGAAAATTCAGCATAGCATATTTTACTATAATGATCTTCCCAATAATAATGATAAAAATCATCTACCCATCTATAAATTTCACCATTAACACTAAAAATCATTGCATTACTATCAGCTGAAGCCGTAACAACAAATTGATTATTTTTTGAAAAATTTACAGACCAAACTGTATCCTTATGTTTTACAATAGTATTATATAAATCATATTGATTTTTAATCGTATTATAATACCAAATATTAATCGTACAATCGCAGGAAGCTGTGGCAATAAATTGATCATTATCAGAAATTGCCAGACTTAATACTTTATCTTTATGTTGTAAAACTTTCTGTACTAGATTTCCAGATAAATCATAAATTTCATAATCATAGTCGGGTGACTTAATAATTATTCTATTACCTGATGATGAAAAACAAAGTATATCCCTTTTATTTAAAGGATGATAAGAAACTTTACTTGAAAACAGCAAATTTCTGTTAATATCCCAGATTTTTGCGATGCTATCAATAGAAATGGTAGCAAAATAATTATTGTTTGAAGACATTTCCATTGCTATTATTGAATCCTGATCAGGATCAAAAATCTGATATTCATGATTGTCAATATTCCAAATTACAATACTATTATCATTAGTATAAGCATAAATTATTTTTCCATTTTTTGAAAAATTAATATCAATAATTTTAGTATCACAAGATTGTAGGCTTGGGACGTAACCAGATAAAGCATCAATATATTCTTCTTTTTCCAGTAGCTCAAAACATGCATTAAATACACCTTTTTGCGTAGTAGCTGATTTATGAGACAAATATGCTTCCTTAGCAGTAAAGTACCTGTTTTCAATTGGTTGAACTTGAAATATTGATCGTGATGCATCAAAAATTGAATTGTTTCGTATACTTGTTCTCTTTATAAAAACGAATAAAAAAAACAGTGATAATACAAATATTATAGTTGTAATAGTAGTGATATACTTAACAGCATTAGCTTTCGATTTTTCATAATTCTTGCTCATAATCAAAAAATCGTCCAATTCTTTTGGTAAATATAAATTTGCTTTAAATTTTTCCAGATAATTTAAATCTTCCTTATTTAAAAGTATTTTACGTTTTTCATAATTATTAAAAGCATTTTCTACGAATTGCCGAACCTCCATCATTTCTTTTTCAACAATGGAAATTTTTTCATAGATTTTTGCAGCTAAGGAATCATGTCTGAGTTCATATCGGCCATTTTCATCTTTGTCTCTTAATATTCGGAGATTTACAAATTTATGAAGCAGGTTTTTAAGTTCTTCGTTTTCTATTTTCTGTCCTATAGTACTTGCATATTCCTGAACTTCCTCTTGAGTAATTTGCTTTTTTGTTCCTTTTATGGATACAAAGGATTTCAGGATGGCGAGGCCATGATCGGGGTCTTGCAGTTCTTTGATTTGTTCATCGAGGAAGCTTCCGAGGAGAT
>DAOVJU010000357.1 GCA_030632095.1 Chlorobiota bacterium | reverse complement strand
CAACAATAAGCAATAATACTGGAAGAAGCAATATGTTGGAAAAATAAACCGAATACTTGTATGTGACATAAGCCAATACCAGGCCGAATACAATATTCAGGATGATCCGGTTTAGTAGTTTTTTATAAGCAAGGAATAAATATAGTAGTACCAGGCTCATTACAGGCAGGTATACTTTCGCCATACCCATAAAATACTTTGCGATGACCAGCCACTGCCCATCTGTATCATATTTCGTTTTTGGTGATTTTGCTGAATTTGTATAGGCCCATACAGCTTCACGGAAAAATTCGAAGAAATCATGAATAAACAGACTGTATAATAAAATACCAAGTACAAATCCGACAAAGATAACAAGCCAGGCTTTGGCCATCTTTATGAAAGAGGGATAGAGGTAAATACCGGTGAGAACAAATACCATTGCTGCCAGCAAAGCTCCGGAAGGAGCATAATTTGTTAGTCCGAAAACAAGAATAACCCCAATGAATAGCTTAGAAATAAATTTTAGGAAAAAGGTTTTTGCAATTTGCTCGGAAAGCAATAAAGAGAATACAAGCAGATATATGATAAGCTGAAAATTATCATAATAAATAAGCGGACTGGCATAGGAAAAACACATGGTGCCGGCCAGGAAGCTCATGGAATAATACAACAGCCTATTGATGGATACATCATATCGACCTGTCAGCCAGCGATAAGATATACGGGTAAAAATATAAAGAACAAGCATACTCAGCATAACCCTGACCCATCTGAGCATTAACACATTTTCATCGGGAATGAAAAAGAACAAGCTTCTTACGATCCGGTGAAAATCCGTGGTATTAGGCCCCAGTTGCTGATCATCAAGGTATCCTAATAAATAGTACCCTTCGTCAATGGAAACGCCTTTGTTTAGCGACCAGAATATTAAGGCATATAATAAGCTTACAGCCCCTAATGCCATAACATCAGGCTGTAATAACCTGAATAAAAAACGGAAAATTTTCTGATCGGAAAATTTTGTCGTATTGGTCATTTATCCTTTAATTAAAAATTGCGAGTGAAATATTTATTGGTTGTCAATCAACTGATTTTTTAGAGAATACGAGTGCTTCCTTAGTTTGTTATGCTTTTGTGTAAATACTATCAATTCACTATAACCATACGCTTTTGCTTTAATTTTTGCATTCTCTAAATTGTTAATTTTAGGGCCCGGCCTATTTCGATAATAAGCAATACTAAAATAATTAAAATCTGATTGCAGCAGATTATTAGGAATACTATTAATGGATGCTATCCCAGAAACTGCAGGAACTATAAAAATTTCCTTAAAAGACTTGTTGGGATTATAATACCATTGTTCACTTTGTGGAATATATATACAAAATCTATTTTTTTCGTTAAGCTTATCCAGTTTAATTAACTCAATAATTAATTCTTTTAATATTTTCTGGTCTTTTGATAAATCGGAAAAAACCTTGTTTGGCCGATTTGAACGCAATATACCAGGTATAAAATCTGGACTTGCAAGTATGCTGAATACGACAAGTAATGCTAATAGTAAATTCTTTGAATTATTTCTCAAAGCCAAAGAACTGAATATTTTATTCGAATAAAACAAAATGTATACAGTACTTAAAAATAATTGTACGGCAAAAAAGTTATAAACATCACCTGCATTTGCAGTTACCCAGAGTGCACCCCCTGCCCCCGCCAGATTAAAAATTGCTAAAACTTCTAAATCGATGAATTTTCGGGTTTTTAATGCACTGATTAGCGCTGAGTATTTAATCATTTTTACATTGTATATTAATACGATAAAAAAGATCAATATTCCCATAAAGTATGTTAAAAAGCTTGCCGACCATTTCCAATAATTTAATAATCTATTTCCAATTGAAATGGCTGTTTCATTTCGAAAAACCGGATAAATAAACAGATATAATATTAGGGTTATTATGGCTACAGCAACAAAAACAGTAATAAGGCTTTTATAATTCGGGCGTAATCTGATCAATAAGAATGAAATTCCCGAAAATATAACAAAGCCTGTTGATACCTTAAAAAAAAATAGTAATGATACAATTATAAAGGAAAAGGCTAAAAACCCAAAATTGATTGTGTTATGACGAGTTATAAAAATTATTATCGTTGAACCATACAAAAAGGCTAAAATCAAAGAAATCCCAAAACTTTCACTATTCATTGGTATTGCGCGTGCTTCAGTGATTCCCAAAACCCCTAATGAATATAGAAAAACCATTATAGAAAAACCAAGAATTATATCAAAGAATAATTGGTTTTTATAAATAAATATTCGATGGGCGAATAATAATAACGCCTTAAAGAAAAGGGGAATAAAAATCAGTGGATAGGCAATATTATAGAAAGAAATTGTACTGAAGTTAATCCAGGTCCGCAGGCCTGCAAAAAAAGCATGTGACCCCCAATGGTAATAAATATATGGGGTTCCATCCAGTCCGGTAGAAGCATAACCTAAAGTAGAAATCATGTTGCTTATACTGGTATGGAAAAGAATATCGAGAAAAGCCGTACTGAGTACAATATGTTCTGGGAAAAGGGGTGTATGCCAACCCTGTGAATAAAACAAAATAAAAATAAAACCTACAGAAAATAGTCCAAATACTATTGATATTAGGTTTTTGTATTTATACTGGCGGTTCAATTCCCATATTGTTAATAGGACACCAACAGGTATAATTAAATAAGACAAATAATGTATATACTTGATAAAAATTAACCCGGTAATGCTGAAAAAAACAAGCAGTAGAATTGTATAGAATTCTACAGAACAATACCAACTGTGGTTTTTATTAACAGATGAATTAATATAATCCGGCAGAATAAAAACAACAGAAATAAAAAATAGTAGCCTTACATAATCAAAGAACGATATAATTGGAAGTAGATTAAATCTCAACAAGTAAAAAATGGTCATAAAAAGGATACCTGTTATTACTGCAATTATATTTATCGTGCTACTTGTTTTATTAATATAATTTTCTTTATTCTGCATATTTGATTGTTTGAAATAATAAATTCAGCTTTTTCTTCAGGAATGTTTGTCGGGCCGTTTGCAAAATTATATGCCCAATATGAAAGCCAACCGATCCGGAACACAGCCTCTGGTTCATCGATCAGATGTAAATGTGTTGAAAAGAGCAACTGCCCCTGAATTAACAATATCCGGCTGTAATAGCCGGATCAGTACGCGAATAATTTTAGAATCAGAAAGTTTACACTTATTCATTTATGACTTCATGAAGAATTCCCCGATCAGGGTAGTTATCATTGTGGTTTCCTCTGGGCTTAATTCATAGTACATGGGCAGGCGGACAAGGCAATCCGTAAAACGATTGCAATTTGGTAATTCCCTGTTGTCTTTATTTTTTCTGTAATAATCGCTTTGCTGCAGGCTGAGGTAATGGAACACGGCATGTACACCATTTTCCCTGAGGTGTTTGATGAGCCCGGTTCTGTCTTCGGGACTATTACATACGAGATAGAACATATGGGCATTGTTGGTAGCGTGTTTTGGGATCTGCGGGATTTGAAAAAAGCCTTTTTTTGCCAGGGCCTGCAGGCCTTCGAAATAGGTATTCCAGATCTCTTTTCGCTTCTTTTGAATATCATCAAGGTTTTCCAGCTGCGCATACAAAAATGCTGCGATAATGTCGGAGGGCAGGAAGGAGGATCCAATATCTACCCATCCGTACTTATTCACCTCGCCCCTAAAGAACTCAGCGCGGTTCGTTCCTTTTTCCCAGATGATCTCTGCCCTTTTCATAAAGTGCTCATCATTGATGGCCAGCATGCCGCCTTCCCCACTCTGGATGTTCTTGGTTTCGTGAAAAGAAAAGCATCCCAGGTGTCCGATACTACCCAGCGGTTTTCCTTTGTAATACGAATTTATGGCCTGCGCAGCATCCTCCACCACAAATAAATTGTATTTTTCTGCCAGGGCCATGATCTTATCCATATCGCAGGCCATCCCGGCATAATGTACGGGGACAATGGCTTTGGTTTTAGGCGTGATCAGCTTTTCAATAAGCACATCATCCAAATTTGGATGATCCCCCTGACTATCCACAAAGACTATTTTAGCTCCTTGCCTGACAAATGCCAATGCCGTGGAAACAAAAGTATAGGAAGGCATGATCACCTCATCGCCGGGTTTGATGTCAAGCAGCAGGGAACTCATTTCCAGGGCATCGGTGCAGGAAGTGGTAAGCAGGCATTTCTTAAAACCCCAGTGTTTCTCGAAAAACGACTGACATTTTTTAGTGAACATCCCATTGCCCGAAATATGGCCGGATTCAACTGCCTGCCTGATATAATCAGTTTCTTTACCGGTAAAGTATGGTTTATTAAATGGTTTTTTCATTATTAAATCTATGATATTTCAATTTGATCCTGGACATTTTTTTTCAATAAATGATTATATGATAACAGGCATAATTCATCGTTTTCATCAATAAATTTTACCAAAGAAAGATAACGCCCTTTATCTTTATCATATGCAGGGAAACT
>DAOVJU010000022.1 GCA_030632095.1 Chlorobiota bacterium | reverse complement strand
ACCGCAATTTGTTATCTTGTTGTGGTAGAGCCAGATAGATCAATTAGGTGTCAAACTCCAGAAAGTATTTATCAAGGTATTTAAACATTGATGTGTCTTATAAGGAAGAAGAGAAGGAGGTTACAAAAGAAACTATTGAAACACCAATTAATGAATCTACATAGGAATTAATTTAAACGGAAAATTTATCCTTTCTGCATAAATTTCACCTGCTTCAAGCATATCTTCATCATCTTCAAAATAATACCAGTGAACTTCAACTTCTGAGCTTTTGGAAAGTTTTTCAATTTTCTGTAAGATAAATAAGATCATTTTTGATGAAGCTGTGTTAAAGTAATGGATCTTTAATTCTAAAATTGTTTTATCATTCGGATCTTTTGAATAAGCATTCATCCATTCTAAGATAGGAGTGTAAAAATCAAGTGCATCTTCGGGTAGGGATTTTCCCTCAATTAACAATTTATTATTTTCTTTATCCATTATAACTGAAGGATAATCATTAATGCCATGAATATTAATAGCCTCCATAATAGCGTTTTTTTAAAGTTTGATTAAAGATGCCTCTAATTTACAGTGTTTTTAGTATTAATTGCAAATATTTTTATCATTAAAGATTAATTATTGTTTTTCTTAATATAATAAGTTTTTTAAGAATATCTTCTAATTTATTCAAATGCAGCATATTTGCGCCATCTGACATTGCTGCAGGTGGATTCGGATGAGTTTCAAGAAAAATACCATCAATACCAACTGCAATTCCTGCCCTGGCCATTGTTTCAATTAGTTCTGGCCGTCCACCCGTAACACCACTGCTCTGATTTGGTTGTTGTAAGGAATGTGTAACATCTAAAACAACAGGTACTTTTAATTTTTTCATTTCAGAAAATCCTCTGAAATCAACAATCAGGTCATGATATCCAAACATGCTTCCGCGTTCAGTTACCATTACTTTTACATTACCGGTTTGTTTTACTTTATCAACCGCAAACTTCATTGATCCTGCAGATAGAAACTGCCCCTTTTTTATATTAACCCACTTCCCGGTTTTACCTGCAGACATTAACAAATCAGTTTGCCTGCATAAAAATGCAGGAATTTGTAAAATATCAGTGAAATCTGCTATATATTTAGCTTCTTCCGGTGTGTGAACATCTGTAATAGTGGGTAAATTAAATTCATCACCTGTCTTTTTTAATATTTTCAACGCTTTTTTATCACCAATTCCAGTAAATGAATCAAGTTTTGACCGGTTGGCTTTTCTGTAAGATGCTTTGAAAATAAAAGGTATTTTTAAATCATCAGTTATTTTAAGAATTTTTTCAGCTATCGATAAAGTTATTTTTTCAGTTTCAATAACACAGGGCCCTGCTATTAGAAAGAAATTATTTGAATCTGTATTTCTTATTTTCGCTATCTTATTGATCATGCTTATATAGTAATTCATTATAAAAGTCCTATAAAGATACAAAAGATTAATTTATGAGTAGTGGGTTTCTGGTTTCTGGTTTCTATCTAATAACTATATTTATTCTTCCATCTATCTTTAAGTTTTACTTTATACTGATTTTCTTTTTGATTGTCACCTGGTTCATATAAAATTTTATCACTTAGTTCTTTTGGTAGAAACTCCATTTTAACAAAATGATCCTTAAAATCATGAGCATATTGATAGTTTTCTCCATATCCCAATTCTTTCATGAGTTTTGTTGGGGCATTACGTATTTCAAGTGGTACTGGTAAATTGCCTGTACTTTTAACCAATTCCTGTCCTTTTTTAATCGCCATGTATGCAGAGTTGCTCTTTTCGCTATTGGCAAGGTAAATAGCGGTTTCTGATAATATAATTCTTGCTTCGGGTAAACCAATGGCATGTACTGATTGATAACAGGCATTTACTATTAATATTGCATTTGGATTTGCTAAACCAATGTCTTCAGCGGCCAATATGATAAGTCTTCGGGCAATGAACATAATATCTTCACCTCCTTCAATCATTCTGGCTAACCAATATACTGCCGCATTTGGATCACTTCCCCTGATAGATTTAATAAAAGCAGAAATAATATCATAGTGTTGTTCACCTTTCTTATCATAAATCGCAATGTTTTCCTGTATAATATCAATTACTTTTTTATTGGTGATGTTAATTTTATTTTTGTTGATATTACTTACAATAAGTTCCAGAATATTTAACAGTTTTCTGGCATCGCCTCCTGAATATCTCAGGATTGCTTCATTTTCTTCGATTAAAATAGTTCTTTCTTTTAAATCAAAATCGTTCTGTAAAGCATTATTCAATATTTTCAATAAACTTTCCTTATCTAAAGGTTTTAATATATAAACCTGGCAACGGGAAAGTAAAGGCGATATTACTTCAAAAGATGGATTTTCTGTTGTGGCCCCAATTAATGTTATTATTCCTTGCTCAACAGCTCCCAACAGTGAATCTTGTTGCGATTTACTAAACCGGTGTATTTCATCAATAAATAATATTGGATTTGGTTTATTAAAAAACTGTTGTTTTTTTGCTTTCTCAATAGCTTCCCTAACATCTTTAACGCCTGAATTTATAGCGCTCAGATTATAAAATGGCCGTTCCAGTTGATTAGAAATTATTTTTGCAAGAGTTGTCTTTCCAACACCTGGCGGGCCCCAAAAAATCATCGAAGGAATATTCCCTGATTCAATTGCTGTTCTTAGAATAGCTTTCTCTCCAATTAAATGATTTTGTCCGAAACACTGATCTAAAGTTAATGGCCTCATTCTATCAGCCAATGGTTGATTCGTTGTTTGCATTATTTAATAATATTAAAAAAAAAAGCTCCACAAATGGAGCTTTCTAATACGAATATTCAGTTTAATTCTTTAAAACTTCAACCATTCTCTTTCCAATATCGGCTGGTGATTCTACTACATGTATTCCGCATTCACGCATGATTTTCATTTTAGCTGCTGCAGTGTCATCTGATCCGCCAATTATTGCGCCGGCATGGCCCATTCGTCTTCCTTTTGGTGCAGTTTGTCCGGCAATGAATCCAACAACAGGTTTTGTTCCATGCTCTTTTATCCATCGGGCAGCATCTGCTTCCATGTTTCCACCAATCTCACCAATCATAATAATACCTTTTGTTTCAGGATCATCCATGAAAAGTTTAATAGCATCTAAAGTTGTTGTCCCTATTATTGGATCACCACCAATTCCTATGCAAGTAGTTTGTCCTAACCCAACTTTTGTTATCTGATCAACTGCTTCATAAGTTAATGTTCCGGAACGGCTTACAATACCAATAGTACCTTTTTTGTGGATAAAACCTGGCATTATTCCTACCTTGGCTTCATCAGGGGTAATTACTCCCGGACAGTTTGGCCCAACTAACCTACAATCTTTGGGTTTTAGAAATTCGTTTACTTTTACCATATCTTTAGTTGGAATTCCTTCGGTAATGGCAATTATAACTTTTATTCCTGCATCGGCAGCTTCCATAATTGCATCAGCAGCGAAAGCCGGTGGGACAAAAATAACTGAAGTATTAGCATTCACTGCGTTAACAGCTTCTTCAACTGTATTAAAAACTGGTTTTTCAAGATGTTTTTGCCCGCCTTTTCCTGGTGTAACTCCCCCAACAACATTAGTCCCGTATTCAATCATCTGAGTTGCATGAAAAGTGCCTTCACCTCCTGTAAAACCCTGAATGATAATTCTGGAATTTTTATTAACTAAAACACTCATTTATTCATAGTTTAAGATTGTTATTAAGGCTTTCAAAATTATACTTTTTCGAACACTATTCAAATATTTTACTAATAATATAAGTAAAAGTTTCATATTGAAAATGTTTAATTTTAATTTATGAAATGCTGTAATAATTGTAGATATCGCTTATTCAATGTTAAAATAAATTATAACCGGATATATTACAAATAGAAAAATATATGATTTCGAGATTTAATTATATAACTTATGATGAAATTAAATGTTGAAAAATGAGAAAACTATTTCTGATAATCAGTACAATTTTGTTTTATTCATTATTATATGCACAGAATGAAGTGTTAATGCCTGGTATTGATGGTAAATATACCGGTGAAACAAAGAAAGGACTGGCACATGGTGAAGGTGAAGCTATTGGAAAAGATAGTTATAAAGGAAAGTTTAAAAAGGGTTTACCTCATGGTAAGGGAACATATACATGGCAAACAGGAGAAGTTTTTCAAGGTGTATGGAATAAAGGATTAAAGGAAGGATCAGGTAAATATGTTTTTAAAACTGAAAATGGCGATAGTGTTATTGCAGGATATTGGTATAAAGATATATTTATAGGGGATAAACCAAGACCAGAACCGGAATATAAGATCCTTGAAAAGAAAAATATAGAAAGGGTTATGTTTGTAAAACAAAGCGAACAGGGTAATCAGATAATAATAAAAATATCAACAAAACGTGGTGGCGCTTATGATTTTATTGCATTTGGCAGCAGTGGTGTTTTGAAAGAAAGCAACTATTTAAGGGTATGTGAATTTGTTGAATTCCCCTATGAAGGTACAATTAAGTATAGTGTACTTCATATTTTTGTTAACGGTTTGATATACTGCCGGTTAAATTATAAAATAATTGAGCCCGGAACCTGGGTGATAAACCTTTATCATTAAAATTCTTCTTATTGTTCATATCTTTACATTTCAAACAATAATTGAAATGATTGATAAAGATACAATATGTGCAATTTCCACACCGGCTGGGAATGGCGCAATTGCAATAGTCAGATTAAGTGGTGAAAACGCTTTGCCAATAACAGATTCTGTTTTTAAAGCTAAGAAGAAAAAAAAGTTGGCTGAACAAAAAACGAATACTATCCATTTTGGAATCATAAAAGACAACTCCTATATACTTGATGAAGTTTTGGTGAGCATTTTTAGAAATCCGAACTCATATACAGGAGAAGATTTAATTGAAGTTTCTTGTCACGGATCGGTTTATATTCAGCAACAAATTCTTCAGTTATTTATAAGGAAAGGGGCACGGTTAGCTCAACCAGGTGAATTTACCATGCGGGCTTTTTTAAATGGGAAATTAGATTTGTCGCAAGCAGAAGCTGTAGCCGATTTAATTGCATCTTCATCTGCAGCAATGCATAAAGTAGCTATGAATCAGATGCGTGGCGGTTTTTCAAAAGAGATTAAAGACTTAAGAGATCACTTGCTAAAGCTGATTTCGTTAATTGAACTGGAATTGGATTTTAGCGAAGAAAATCTTGAATTTGCTGATAGAAATGAACTAAAACAGCTACTTGTAAAAATTCAAAGCATTGTACAAAGGTTAATAAGTTCATTTGATATGGGTAATGTTATTAAAAATGGTGTGCCGATAACTATTGCAGGAAGAACAAACGTGGGTAAATCTACTTTATTGAACTTGCTGTTAAATGAAGATAAAGCCATTGTTTCAGAAATTGCCGGTACTACCCGCGACGTAATTGAGGATACTATAAATCTTGAAGGAATTACATTCAGGTTTATTGATACGGCAGGTTTACGTGAAACATCCGATATAATTGAAACTTTAGGTATAGAACGAACAAGGCAAAAAATTGAGCAGGCTAAAGTGGTATTGTATATGATTGATGCTGAAGATGAAAAAGAAAATGTAAAAACCGAACTTCAATATTTACTTGATGAATTTGAAGATGAAAATAAGAAATTCATTTTGGTAGTAAACAAGATTGACAAATTACAAGCTTACGAAATGAATCACAAATTTTCAGATGTATGGAAAAAGAGCATGGGTACTCCTGTTATATTATTATCAGCATTAGAAGAAACAAATATCAGTATATTAATTTCTGAATTACTCAAAGTTGTTAATATTGATTCAATTGGCGAAAATGATATTGTTGTTACAAATGCACGGCATTACGAAGCACTTCTGAAGATTAACGAAGGAATTGACCGGGTTTTTAATGGTTTGGAAAATGAAATAAGTAGCGATTTTATTGCCATGGATATTAGGGAAATATTGCATTTTCTTGGAGAAATATCAGGTGAGATAACCACTGATGAAATACTTGGGAATATATTTGAGAAGTTTTGTATCGGAAAGTAAAACTAATTATTACAAATTTAAATTTACAGATGAAAAGATATATTGAACAACTCATTGAAGATTTACAGGAAGCTAAATCTTATGCTCCTAAACAAAAAGCGGCTAGTGAGATGACTGAAAATGAGTTTATGGAAGAATTGTATGAAATTGATCGTATAATTGATGAAGAAGAAGACAAACCAATGTACAATATTTTTGGCATTGATCCACAAATATTTCCTCCCCATGAAAAACTTACCGATGAACAAGCAACACTTCTTTCTTCAAAAATAATAGATTTATGGGCTGAGTTTAATATTGATGCTGTTTATCCGGTTAATTTTCCTTTGGCAAAACTATACCCGTTGCTGGTAGAAAAATTTAAAGAACCCTTTTTATATTTTCCTATGGGAATGACTGACATTGAATTTTGCAATTGCGAACCTGATAAATGCCCTTTTGGAGAAGAATATTGTGATTGTAAGGAGTTGGCAGAGAATTGGGAAAAAGATTTCGAAGAATTTGAAAAAACTAAAAACTATAAAAATAAAGACGAACTTCCTTTCTAAATATTGTCTGGTTTTTACCGGGAAAAGACACAAGAATCATCTTAACTCATGCTGGAGTGCGTTTACTCGCTGCATGGTGGCTCATGAGATACTTTCACTAAGTTAGTGATAACATAAGGAATTTTTCCTTGATAGATACAAGAAACGGATTTACGAAATTATTACCGGCTTATGACTTACTTTCAACACGTTTGGTGATTCCTGAAAAAGATAATCCTGAAGAAATGGTCTTGACTTTGAATGGAAGAAAACGCAATTTTAGTAAGCAAGATTTCTTAAAATTAAACAAAAAGCAACTAAAAAATTCCCTAAGAAAATTTAAGAAACATTTTAATAAATAAAATTTACTGTATTTTTACTTTTTTACTTGCTAAAATGAATTAAATAGATTGAAATCAAATAGCCAAATACATACTTTACATTATATATTCGATAAAAAAATCACTTTTTGTTTGTTATGTATTTGTTATTATTATATATTTGCAATCATTACAATATTAATATAATTATAAAAACAAATAAAAATGGAAACATTAATTGGAAAAAAAGCGCCGGAATTTAAGGCATATGCAGTTATTAATGGAAACGAAATAGTTGAAGGTTTTTCGTTAGAGCAGTATAAAGGAAAAAAAGATGTAGTATTTTTCTTCTATCCACTTGATTTTACTTATGTCTGCCCAACAGAATTATTGGCATTTCAAAGAAAAATCGAAGAATTTGAAAAAAGAAACGTTGCGGTAGTTGGGTGTTCAGTAGATTCTGAATTTTCACACCTTGCATGGTTACAAACAGAACTTAACAATGGCGGAATTAAAGGAGTAAAATATCCTATAGTATCAGATTTGTCGAAAACTATTGCTGAAAACTACGGTGTTTTAGCTGGTGAATATGACTATGATGACGACGGAACTGTTAAATTTTATGGTGCGCCGGTTGCTTACAGAGGATTATTTCTGATTGACAAAAATGGAGTAGTTCGTCATGCTGTAATAAACGATTTACCTTTAGGAAGAAGCATTGATGAAGCTTTAAGAATGGTTGATGCATTACAACATTTTGAAGAATACGGCGAAGTTTGTCCGGCAAACTGGAAGGAAGGCGACGATGCTATGAAAGCAACTCAAAAGGGAGTAGCAGATTATTTAAGTAAACATTAGAAAAATTGGATGTAAGATGCAGGATTCATGATACATCATAAAAATAAAGTAATAACAATAAAAAACGTATAAATATGGAAGAAAAAACAGGAATGCCGTTATTGGGTGATGATTTTCCCAGGATGAAAGTTCAAACAACTCATGGTATTAAAAATTTACCGGAAGATTATAAAGGAAAGTGGTTCGTATTATTCAGCCATCCTGCTGATTTTACACCTGTCTGCACAACAGAATTTGTTGCTTTTCAGAAAAGATACGACAAATTTAAAGCATTAAATTGTGAATTAATAGGAATGAGTGTAGATCAGGTTTTTGCACACATTAAATGGGAAGAATGGATAAAAGATAATTTGAATGTTCAAATTGAATTTCCAATAATTGCTGACACTGGAAAAGTAGCAGAAACACTTGGTTTAATACATCCCGGGAAAGGCACAAACACCGTAAGAGCGGTATTTATAGTTGATGCAAATGCAAAAATCAGAATTATTTTTTACTATCCGCAAGAATTAGGTCGCAACATGGATGAAATATTACGATCAGTTGAAGCAATGCAAATTTCTGACAAGAATAAAGTAGCAATTCCGGCTAATTGGCCTAATAGTGAATTAGTTGGCGACCATGTAATTATTCCGCCGGCTACAGATACAAAAACAGCAAAAGAAAGACTTAAAAAAGCAAAAGAAGGAGAATTTGAATGTTATGACTGGTGGCTTTGTCATAAAAAATTATAACAGCAAGAATTGAATACTAATAAAATTTAGAAATATATAATTATGAAAATAAATAAATATGAAGACATTTCACAAATTGACCGTGAAGCGAAAAAAGATTACATAGACAGACACTCTGCATTCATCCACTGTGAGAATAATGCAAAAAAAGGAGAAAAATTCAAGGTTAAAGTTAAAGTTGGTGATAAATTCCAACATCCTGATGATCCGGATCATTATATTTCCTGGGTTCAATTATGGAATGGCGAAAAAATGTTTGCACAAGCAAATTTTACAGAAGGTGCATTAGGAAACTCACCGGGAAATTTGGAAGTTGATTTTTACATTGTTTCTCAAAAGAACCTTAAACTAATTGCTCATGCTTTTTGTACTAAACATGGCTTGTGGCAAAGTAATGAAATTATTGTAGAAGTAACTGAATAGAAAAACGATAAAAAGAATAAAAATGCTAAATAATAGATTAGAAGAAGAATTAAACAAACAGTTAAATGCAGAGCTATACTCTGCTTATCTTTATTTGTCAATGTCGGCGTATCTGGCCTCAAATAATTTGTCCGGTTTTTCAAATTGGATGAAAGTACAATTTGAAGAAGAGCAATTTCATGCAATGAAACTACATCAATATATTCTTGATAGAGGAGGCCGGGTAGAGCTTAACGTGATAGAAAAGCCAAAAATTGAATGGAAAAATATCCTGGATGTTTTTGAAGATGTACTTGTTCATGAAGAAAAAGTAACTTCCTTAATTAATAATCTTGTTGATGTGGCTATGCAGGAAAAAGATCATGCAACAGTAAATATGCTTCAGTGGTTTGTAGCAGAACAAGTAGAAGAAGAAGCAAATGTTTCTGATATTCTTGATCAGTTAAAACTAATAGACGGTAAAGGTTCCGGACTGTTTATATTAGATAGAGAAGCTAAACAAAGAATATTTACTCCTCCTGCCAAAGAATAAGCAATTATAAAATACAAATAAGAATCATGGCAAATTTAAAGACTAAATACATGGGTATGGAACTAAAAAGTCCTATAATAGTAGGAAGTTCCGGATTAACAAGCTCTGTAGACAATATTAAAACATTTGCTCAAAACGGAGCAGGTGCCGTTGTTCTTAAATCACTTTTCGAAGAACAAATACATGCTGAGGTTTTTCATCCTGATAAATACTCTGATATGCAGCACCCTGAAACAATCGATTATGTTAGTAATTATACTGAAAACAGAATCATCGAAAATTATTTAAAGCTTATCGAAAAAGCAAAGAAAGCGGTTGATATTCCTGTTATTGCTAGTATTAATTGCTATACTGATACTGAATGGATATATTATGCCAATAAAATAAAAGCCGCGGGTGCCGATGCTGTCGAATTAAATATCTCGTTCTTACCATCTAATGATGAAATATCAGCAGAACAATACGAACAATTATACTTTAAAATAACAGAAAAGGTCAAGACTTTAATACAAATGCCAATAGCATTAAAGATGAGTTATTATTCATCTGGCTTAGCAAGCCTTATTAAAAAATTAGATTGGGCAGGAAATACAGATAGTTTTGTTTTATTTAACAAGTTCTTTAGTGTTGATGTTGATATAGAAAAACTTGAAGTAGTTCCGGCAAATAAATTTAGTTCGCCGGAAGATATGTCAACTACATTACGCTGGATCGCCATTCTTTCAAAAAAAATACAAAAACAACTTGTTGCCTGTACAGGAATTCATGATGCGGATGGTGTAATAAAACAATTGTTAGTCGGTGCTACAGCCGTTGAAATGGTTTCTGCAATTTATAAAAATGGAGCAAATCATATAAAAACTGTTATTCAGGGTATTGAAAAATGGATGGAAAGCAAGAATTATTCATCAATTGATGATTTTAGAGGAAAACTAATAAGCAACATTTCTGATAAACCGGAAGTTTTTGAAAGAATTCAATTTATGAAATATTACGGTGGTATAAATTAGGGTTACTAATTGAGTGCCAAAAGTTTTAAATGCATAAAATTATTACTTATTTAGTATTAACAGTAAAAAGCGAATATTTGAGTTTTTTTAACAGTTAATTAATATTATTAGAAAATTAAAATTTATACGCATGAAACCCTCATGCACAGTAGTATACAACAAGGATATGAATAAACATGAGGGTTCCATGGTTTTAGAAGTAGGATGCTAAAAATACACATCATAAACAATTGAAATACAGATGTCTAATCTAATTTTATTCTAATGAAAACACTATCAGGAACAAAAACAGAACAAAATCTTTTAAAAGCTTTTGCCGGCGAATCTCAGGCAAGAATGCGCTATGATTACTTTGCGAAACAAGCAAAAAAAGAAGGCTATGAGCAGATTTCTGCAATATTTGCTGAAACAGCCTTGAATGAAAAGGAACATGCAAAAAGGTTTTTTAAGTTTTTAGAAGGAAGGCCAGTTGAAATTACAGCTATATACCCTGCTGGTAAAATTGGCACTACTGCTGAAAATTTAAAAGAATCTGCTATGGGTGAAAATGAAGAATGGACAATACTTTATCCTGAATTTGCAAAAGTTGCAACAGAAGAAGGTTTTGAAGAAATTGCAACAGCTTTTAAAATGATTGCAAAAGTAGAAGAAGCGCATGAAGAAAGGTATAAGAAATTATTTAATAACATTGAAGCAGGGAAAGTCTTTGAGCGGGATAATAAAATAATCTGGAAATGTAGAAATTGCGGGTACTTACATGAAGCAGAAAAAGCACCAAAAACATGTCCCGCATGTTTACACCCTCAATCTTATTTTGAAATAGAAGAGATAAATTATTGATTAAAAAATCAAGTATTATGAAAAAGTACGAATGCACAGTATGTGGTTATATTTATGATCCTGAAAAAGGATATACTGATGGAGGTATAGCTCCCGGAACCGCTTTTGAAGATATTCCTGATGATTGGGCTTGCCCGTTATGTGGTGTTGGAAAAGAAGATTTTGAACTAGTAGAATAACTACTTATTTTAAGTTCTATCACGAATTTTATGAAAGACAGAAGATAGGATACAAGATGCAGGATAAAAGTATAAAGTAAAAATTTATAATTATTAATAAAAAGTTTATAACCAGCAACTTGTAACAAGTAATAAGTAATTTTGGACTTCCGGCTTAATATTATTATCCACTAAAATAATGCTAATACTTGAATTTAAATGTTAATCCACAATTACAATGTTAGAGGAGTTATCCGGTATATATTCAGAAATAAAACCTGATATAATAAATAAGTTAAAAGAATTTTCGAATATCTTATATAATGAAAACAATTATAAGATATTTCAAGAATTATCTTTTTGCCTGTTAACTCCACAATCTAATGCGAAAAATGCTTGGAAAGCAATTTGTACCTTAAACAATACTAACAAGTTATTACATGGAATACAAGAAGAAATTTCTGAAGAACTTAATATAGTCCGATTTAAAAATAATAAAGCAAAATATTTAATCGAAGCCAGAAAAATATTTTTTAACGGACAAGATATAATTAAAGAAATAATAATTAATAATTCTGTTTCAACTTTTGAAAAAAGAGAATGGCTTGTAAAAAACATTAAAGGAATGGCTTATAAAGAAGCCAGTCATTTTTTAAGAAATATTGGCTTAGGAGATAATATCGCTATTTTAGACCGGCATATTCTTAGAAATTTAGAGATTTATGCAGTAATAGAAACAGTTCCGAAAAATCTATCAAAACAAAAGTATCTTGAAATAGAACAAAAAATGATAGGTTTTGGAAATAAAATAAATATTCCGATTTCTCATTTAGATATTTTATTTTGGTATAAAGAACATAATGAAATTTTTAAATAAAAATGCAGATTTAGCAACAAAGGTACAATGGTAGGATTTACATTAATGATGATACCTGATATTGCAATTGGTTAAAACTAAAGTTACTATCATGAATTTAATTATTTAATCATTGAAATCATTTATCTAAAATAACAGTAGAACTAAACTAAATATTATGAGCATAAAAAGAGATAAAGCAATAGAAGATATAACTGATTTTGAATCAATTGAGGAAATAATAAGGAAATCTGAGATTTGTCATGTTGGCTTTGTTGATAATAACAAACCATATGTTTTAGCCTTTAATTTTGGATACGATAATAAAACAATTTACCTCCATTGTGCTAAGGAAGGTAAAAAAATAGATATTTTAAACAATAATAACAATGTTTGTGTTGAATTTGATGTAGATCATAAGCTTTTTGCGCGACACGAAAAAGTTGCATGTTCTTGGAGAATGCGTTATCGAAGTGTTCAAGCTTTTGGGAAAGCTGAATTTGTAGAAGATTTTGATAAGAAAATTGAAGCACTCAAAATATTTATGAAAAATTATTCCGATATGGATTTTAAATTTTCAAAGCCTTCTGTTAATAATATTAGTATTATAAAAATAAAAGTTGATGAATTTACAGGACGACAATTTGAGTTTTCTAAGTAAATTTTTTTATTAATAAATAATCATCAATTAAAAATTATAAATCGTTTATATTAATATTATGAAAACAGATCTCGACATAGCTAAATCAATTGATTTAAAACATATTACATCTATTGCAGCTGATTTGGATATTCCTGAAGATAAACTTGAACTTTATGGTAAATATAAAGCAAAACTTCCCTTAGATTTAATCAATGAAGAGAAGGCTAAAAAATCTAAACTTATATTAGTAACTGCAATTACCCCAACACCAGCAGGTGAAGGAAAAACAACTGTTTCTATAGGATTATCTCAAGCTTTAAATAAAATTAAAAAAAAAACAATTGTAGCTTTAAGAGAGCCTTCATTAGGCCCTGTTTTTGGCATTAAAGGAGGAGCTGCAGGAGGTGGATTTTCACAAGTTCTTCCGATGGAAGATATTAATTTGCATTTTACAGGAGATCTTTCAGCTATTGAAAAAGCTCATAATCTTCTATCAGGATTAATTGATAATAATATCCAAAATAAAAAATATTCATTAAATATTGATCCGAGATCAATAACTTTTAAAAGAGTTATTGATATGAACGAAAGATCGTTAAGACACATAATTATTGGATTAGGTGGACAAAAACAAGGAATTCCACGTGAATCTGGTTTTAATATTACTGCTGCATCCGAAGTTATGGCAACTCTTTGTTTGTCGAATAGTTTAGGCGATTTAAAAAGGAAATTGGGAAACATTTTTATTGGATATACCTATGACAATAAACCGGTTTTTGCTAAAGACTTAAAAGCAAACGGAGCAATGACTGCTTTATTGAAAGATGCAATAAAACCAAATCTTGTTCAAACCATAGAAGGAACTCCTGCGATTATTCATGGAGGACCATTTGCAAATATTGCACAAGGAACAAATTCGATTATTGCAACAAAAATGGCTTTATCTTTATCTGATTATGTTGTTACTGAAGCCGGATTTGGTTCTGACTTAGGAGCTGAAAAATTCTTTAATATTAAGTGTCAACATGCTAATCTTTCACCTGTAGCAACTGTTTTAGTTGCAACAATTCGAGCTTTAAAATATCATGGAGGAAAAGAGCTTAAAAATTTAAAACAGAATGATACAGAAGCATTAAAAAAAGGATTACCAAACCTTGAAAAACATATAGAAAATT
>DAOVJU010000507.1 GCA_030632095.1 Chlorobiota bacterium | reverse complement strand
TTCAACAAGGGTTATTTACAGGAGTTTTTTTTAGCCTGTCATTTTTAGCAAGGTTTTTAATAGAATTTACAAAGGAAAATCAGAGTGAATTTGAAAATGGCTTAATGCTAAATATGGGGCAATTGCTCAGTATACCATTCTTTCTAATTGGTATTTATTTACTTATTTATGCAGTGAATAAAATAAAAACAGTGAAAACTAGCAATTGTTAATCGTTAGGGATCATTTTAAACGGTATACTGAAAAGATCTGCAAAATCTTTTCCAGCGTCACGCATATCAGAATCATCAAAATCATAGTACCAGTTAATATTGATATCAGAACCTTCATTATTCATTTTCTGGAAACGAAAGAAGATTTCCTGTATAATTTTTGCAGAAGCTGTGTTGAAATAATCAATTCTAAAATTAAATTCTATTTTCTTATCTATTTGAGGAAAATTTTTATCAATCCAGGCTATTATGGGTTCATAAACTTCTTTAACATCTTCAGGCAATGAATGGCCATGAAGTTCAAATATATCATTTTCCGGATCAAAAAGAACTCCCGGATCATTAAATGTTGAAGCTATCTTAAGTTTTTCCATAATCAATTTTTATAATGCGTTCTTTATGAAAATAATGAAGTATATAATTAAATTATAAAAATACAAATGTTATTAAATATTACAAAAACTAAGATTATAAAGAATATATAAAAAGTTAACAAACTGTTTTTATATTTTTAGCAAATAATTCAATTTGACCTTCTTAATCAGTAAAATTCTTTAAAATGTCAAAACTTAGAATTGTTTTTATGGGAACACCTGATTTTGCTGTTAGTTCCTTAAAAAAAATAGAAGAATCTTCTTTCAATGTAGTTGGGGTTATTACAAGCCAGGATAAGCAAGCAGGAAGAGGATTAAATATTCAACAAAGTCCTGTCAAAAGATTTGCTTTAAAGAATAATTTACACGTTTTGCAACCTAAAAACCTTAAAGATCCCGTATTTATTGACCAGCTTAAAACACTTAATGCTAACATGTTTGTTGTGGTTGCTTTCAGAATGCTACCTGAAAT
This sequence comes from Chlorobiota bacterium, assembly GCA_030632095.1. Classification (GTDB taxonomy): domain Bacteria; phylum Bacteroidota; class Bacteroidia; order Bacteroidales; family B39-G9; genus JAADFW01. Next base: position 2,020 of record DAOVJU010000507.1, on the reverse strand, counting down.
AATATGGAAAATGCCAGAGTTTGGTACAATTAACCTGCATGCTTCCCTCCTGCCTCAATATCGTGGAGCTGCTCCTATTAACTGGGCAATTATTAATGGAGAAAAAACTACCGGTGTAACAAGCTTTTTTATTGAGAAAGAAATTGATACCGGAAATATTATAATGCAAAAAAAAGTTGATATTATGCCTGAAGAAACAGCTGGAGAATTACACGATAAATTAATGATTACAGGTGCAAATTTGTTAGCTGAAACCATACAGATTATTGAGGACAAAACATTTAAAACCACAACTCAAACAGAATTGTTTAACCAAAGCTATGATATAAAAAAGGCTCCAAAAATTCATAAAGAAGATTGTAAAATTGACTGGAATAAAGATGCTAATGAAATATACAATTTCATTCGTGGTTTAAGTCCGTATCCATGTGCATGGACTGAATTAACAAGCAGTAATAAAAAATTAACATTAAAGATATTTTTATCAGAAATGATAAAGAAAGAACATAATTATGTACCAGCAACAATTATTTCAGATAATAAAAAATTTATTAGAGTAGCTTCTAAATCCGGATTTATTGAAATATCAGAACTTCAGTTAGAAGGAAAAAAACGAATGAAAACCCATGAATTTTTAAGAGGTTTCAATATAGAAAATTATTCTGTTATGTAATTATCTGATTGCCTCATCAACCCATCATCTAAACAACTCACTCATTTTTCTTTTTACGAAGATTTAATTCATGGCCGGCAATTGCTTTATCCCCAAACTTTAAATTATTCTTTTTATAAAGTCTTTTAAGTTTTATTCCATACAATTGCGAAATTGAATACATGGTTTCACCAGTTCCAACAGTATGATGTTTTTTACCTGCTTCAGCTTTGTTTCTTTTTGGTTGTAAATACAAAATTTGACCGGGTTTTAATATTGCATTTTCCTCCAGTTCGTTGTATTTATATAGCTGCCATAACATAACATCAAATTTCTTTGCTATACCATAAAAAGTATCTCCTTTCTTTACAACAATATAATTAATCCTGTTCTGTGTTTGAATTTCTTCCTTAAATGGATTAATGACTAAATTATCGATATCAGCCAGTTCTTGCTTTGGTCCTCTGTCTTTCTCTTTAGCTTTTTTTCTTCCTTTCTTAGAATCGTATTTATAAAGTTCATAATCCTCAATGATATCAATTAAGAGTTCTGCATATCGTTTTTCGGTAGCGTAATTTGCCTTTTTTAAGCCTTTGGCCCATGATTTATAATCAGTAGGTTTATAATTAAAAAGGAAGGAATAACGTTGCCCGTTTTTAATAAAATCCGAGTGATCTTTGTAAGAATCATAAGCTGAACGATATTTACGGAAACACTCATTCTTTTTATCGTCATCATGTATTATTTTTCTTCCTTTCCAGTCTGAATGACATTTAATCCCAAAATGATTATTTCCTTTTACTGCAAGCCTGCTTTGTCCACTATTTGATTCCAGGATACCTTGAGCCAGGGTAATACTAGCCGGCACACCGGTTCTCTTCATTTCTTTTACTGCAATATCTTTATATTTTTTTATATAGACTTTGGTCTTACTACTTTGAGAATAAGCATTCAGGCCATGAAATGCTACTAATAGTATAATAATAAGATTAGTTACTTTTAACATTTTCATTGTTTTATAGCAAAATATGAATTAAATAATGCGCAAATTTTATAATAATTTATGTTATTGTTGTCTACTTGTTAATAACCAAGAGAGTAATGTTAAAAAAAATAGTAAATTTGAGACAGTTTACATTAAAATTAGCTTAGACATTATCAGTTTTACTTTGTAACTGATCATTTTACATAAATTGTTATGAAATCATACGATGTTATTACACGCGTAACTGAATATAGAATTGATGAATTACCACATGATGAAGTAATTTTAATTAATAAAGCTAAAGAAGCTGCCATAAATGCATATGCTCCATATTCAAAATTTTTAGTTGGATGTGCAGTTCTTTTAGAAAATGGAAAAATTAT
>DAOVJU010000250.1 GCA_030632095.1 Chlorobiota bacterium | reverse complement strand
TAATTCAAATTAATTAAACAATCAGTACTTAAAATGAGCTAATCCCGAAAGCTTTCGGGAAAAAGTACTTAAAGTTACAGAAAGATGGATAATATAGAATATTACATATTCAAAAAATTGAATGTTGTTGCAATAAGAGTAATTCATTAAGCAATTGATACGAAATAAAAACTCAAGAATTGCAATGTTTTACTGGAATTTAGCACTCTAAGTATTTAAAAGTACTTTAAATACTCTAAGTACTTTTATTCATCCTGTTTATTAGGCAATTCTAATCCAAATCCTGAAGTTTTATCAGCACGTTTTAAAAGAAGTGCAAAGATAAACCCAAAAACACCTAATACAGAAAGCATTAGAACAGGATTTGTATAGTCGTAAACTGCATTTCCGCCCTTAGCAATATTCTCAGCTACACCCGGATTTGACCTGTCAAGTACTGTTCCTATTAATATTGGAAATGCCCAAAGGCCTAAATTCTGAATTGAGAACATTAATCCATAAGCAGTACCAAGCCTGTTTTCATCCACTATCTTTGTAACAGAAGGCCACATTGCAGCAGGAATAAGAGAGAAAGCAATACCTAGTAAAAACATTGGAATATAAGGAGTTATTGAAGTCAAAGAAAAAGTCAGATGAACAATTATAAGTATTAATGATCCATAAATCATTAACGAAGCGCTTTTCCCTTTTTTATCTGTAAACCATCCAAATAGTGGAGTAAACAAAATTGTTCCATAAAAAACCATAGAAGTAATGTTACTACTTTTAGCTAATGGTAAATCAAATTTATTTCTGAGTAAATCAGGAGCATATTTTATGAACGGGAAAACAGCCGAATAGAAAGTAACACATAATAGTGCAATGTAAATAAAAGATGGATTTTTTAAAAGTTTTAAAATATCTGCAAAACTAAATGGGTCCTCTTTTTCAGTGTTTAAGTTTTTTTCTTTATCAACTTTAATATCATACATCATATAAATTATAAATGATAACAGGCCCAATGCTAAAAGAAAAGCACTAAACCATAATGGTTTAGTCCAGCTTGGCTCAACCATATTTGGCGTTACATTTAATGATAAAGCAGATCCAAGTCTTGCAATTGCCAGATTAATACCCATTGCTAATGCTAGCTCTTTACCTTTAAACCATTTAACTATAATTTTTGTAATTACAACAATACTTGTTTCAGCGCCCAAACCAAAAATGAAAAAGCCTAAAGACATCATTTTTAATGATGGTGAATAATTTGGTAAAAATGAATTCATGAATGAATTACCTAAACCACCTTCAATATAGTATGTTGTAGATCCATATGCAGTAATTAATGATCCAACAAGCATTATAAAAACAAAGCTAAAGCCGGTTATTCTTATGCCAAGTTTGTCGCATATTATTCCGCCTAAAACTGCCATTGCCAGAAAAACATTCGGAAAAGAATAAGCTGAAATAAATATTCCATAATCAGAAGATGAAAATCCAAGATGTTCTGTTAATAATTCTTTTAAAGGAGAAACAGCATCATAAAAATAATAGTTAACAGCCATTGTAAAGCTAACAATCATTAAAACAGTCCATCGGGCTGCTTTTGATTCACTTAATAACTTCTTTATTTTTTCCATGAAAATTTATTTTTATGCCACCAAATGTAAAATATTATAATTGCTTTACAAATTCATTTCGGTATTCATTTTTTATATTATTTTATATGTTTATTTCTTATTCATATTTGAAATAAGTTTTTATTCTTTATTGTAAGTTATTAGTATTCAATAAATTTATTTAATTTTACTATATATTATTGTATTAATCTGTTAGCATTCAAATATGGAAAATAATTACTCATCATTCTCTAAAATCAAGTATTTAAGCGGAATTGTTTTACTGGTCTTATCAATTTTATTCCCACTCTTTAAAATTGAAAAATTAAGCACAAGTATTATTATTAGCAATAGAATGATTAAAGAATCTGCTGCGGGTAGAAATATGATAATACGATCTGGTGAAATAATTAAAGATGAAATAAATGCAGTACAAAAATTAATGTTTGCATCTAAGAACCTTTTAAATGAATTCATCCAGCAATCTTATGAACTGAATGAAGAGATTAATAAGATATTTAATGATACACTTCTTGACATTGAATCAGCAGATTCAATTAACACTCTGTATTCAAATAAACTTTTAAAAAATGAAAATCAAATAGATTCTGTAAATAAAATATTTAATCACCAGAGCGATTCATTAATTGATAAAATAAACGAGTTTGCTGATATTTCCTATAAGATCGAAATAAAGGATGTTAGCCGAAAGGAACATCTCTCTTTATTACTGATTAACCTTTTTCTGGCTTTAGTATATATTGCTTTAATTGTAATTGGAGTTAAGCAATCATTACTTTTGATTAGAAAAAACTCATCTTAATTTAAAAGTAGATCCGCACTTATTCTCTGAATACCATATGTATTATGTTTCATAGAAAGAAATTGTACTTTTGCTATTTTCAAGTTTAATGAATGTATTGATAATACAACATTCGTAAGTATAATATTAATAAGAGGACTGTGCGCGTATTATTTTACATATTAATTTTTGTTCAATTAATTAGCTTCACATTTACTATTAATTCTCAAACATATAATCCAATTCCGGTCATATTTCCAACTATTGATGAAAAATATAATGCACAATCTTATGGCTTTGGACAAATAACTTCAGTTTCAGGTTCATATTATTCACAAACTTCCTTAAATGGAAATCCTGCAATGCTGGCAAATCGAAATATCAACAGGGGTTTCTTTTTTACTGGCCCTTTGCTTTTGGATAATTTAGTACTATTTGATGCAAATATTATTTTCTCAAATCATCCAAAAAATTATTTTGCATTTCATTCTGATTATATACGATACCATGAAACGTTTAATGAAATATATAATCAATTGACCATAAAGACAATGTACATCTTTAGTATAAGCACTCAAAGCTTTACTTATGGACGTAGTGTTAACAAAAACCTGTCATGGGGTATTGGGATCAATTTTTTCAGACCGGTAACAGCTACCGGCATTTTAGGTAAAGATCCTGTGCTTATTGCGGAAAATAATATTTTTTCTTTAGATTTGGGCATAGACTACAATAAGCCCTTTACAATTTTTAAAAATCAATTTGATTGTGAATGTGGATTATATATTTCAAACATTGGTTCACGGGTTGATTCAATAATTCATGAAGATTATCCAAAAGCTTTTTTACCTACTAAATTACATTTTGGTAATTTACTTAAATACCAAAGCCAGACGATAAATAAAAGCAATTTGAATATAATGCTTGCCTATCAGATTGAGAAACTTTTAGTTCCATCACCCCCACAAGTTATATATTCACCAGGTGGGGAACGAATTATTGTAAATGGCAAAGATCCCGATGTTAGCTTTGTAAAGGGGGTTTTTCAGTCTTTTTATGATGCTCCTGATGGGTTTAATGAGGAGATAAGTGAATATGTACATAAATTTGGAATGGAACTTAGATTAACTTATGATAACATTTTTCAGATGGCACTTAGAATTGGAGGTGTTTACGAGAGTGAAACAAAAGGGGAAGATAGTTTTTTTACACTTGGAATAAGAGCAGGTTTTTATGGTTTTTATTTCGATTATGCAAAAATACCAGGTTATTCAAATGAATATATGCGTTTTAATCTGGGATATGTTACGAGCATCCCTGATTTTAAATTACGTTTTGTAGATTAAAAGAATTTTTATTTGCACAAAAGAAAAAGAAAAATGGGGTTTGGAATGATACTTTCAAATGACATTGTAAAGATTAAATCTTTAGTAAGATGGTGGAAATATCGCAATATTCCAATATTCCATTCTTCCAAAAAACTATTTAATATCAGGATGAACCACATTTTTCATATAGCTCTTATTATACTATACATGGCAAATATCAATTATGCCATAAGTCAAATTAAACCAGGTTCAACAGCTATTAATGCAAAAAAGCAAATACTTTTTGAAAAAGATGATCTGTTGTATATTTATATATTAGCAAATTTTGACAGTCTGTTAAATGATAGAAGCGATAGCGCTGAATTTCATAACGCGAAGCTCTGGTATTATGATAAATATTGCGGGAAGACAAAACTAAATATAAAATTGCGTACAAGAGGCAATTTCAGGTTAAAACGTGAACATTGTGAGTTCCCGCCTCTAAGGATAAAGTTTTATAAGGGTGAAATTAATGGAACATTATTTCATGATCAGGAAAAAATAAAAATGGTTACACATTGTCTTGCAGATATATATGTTTTAAGAGAATATATAATTTATATAATTTATAATATATTGACTGAGAAAAGCTATAATGTCAGGCTAGCTCAATTACACTATATCAATAGTGGTTTAATCAAGGATACTACAATTAATTATGCATTCTTTCTTGAAAATTCAAAATTGATGGCATTGAGAAATGGAGGAAAAACAATTAAGAATCAGAAAATATCCAAGGATGAACTCGATTTAAACTATGTTACGATCTTATACTTATATCAATTTATGATTGGAAATACCGATTGGGATATAGATTTAATAAAAAATATAAAATTTATAGATATAAACAGATACGATAGAATTATTCCGGTTCCGTATGATTTTGACTGGTCAGAAATAGTTGATGCTCCTTATACAAATATTGGTGCATATGTTGGAAATGAGCCCTGGAATAAGAGAAAAATGAAAAACTTAGAAAGAAGTGATGAAGAATTGAAAATTGCTTTTAAATATTTCATAAGCAAGAAAGAGGAAATATATAATTTGATCACTGATTTTCAGTATTTGTCATATTCCGAATCCATGATAATTTTAGATTATCTTGATGTATTTTATAGCATTGTAGAAAAGCGAAATTTAACAAAAAAACGTTTTTTAAAACTAATTGATCGCAAAATTGTAGATAATCAAGACTAATAGATTAATTGAAAAAACATGATTGCAAAAACGATATATATACAATTATTCATATTGTTTCTTTCATTTTATTTATCAGCAAATAATATTATAATCAATGCTATTGATAAAGGAAATGGAAGAATATCAAAAAAAGATACGGCTGATATAGTAAATTATAAGGATGGACCTTATATAATCTGGAAAAGAAAAAGAAAGTTAATTGCATATTATTATTATACAAATAAAAAAGGAAAAACCAGGGTTGAAAGAAGAAAAGATAAAACATCTGCCGATACATTTCATTTCAAAGGTTTTGTTTTTGATACGAACAAATACATATTACACAAATACAATAAAATTGATAAAGCTAATTGGTATAATATTGAAAATATATTTGCAGTAGGCGATGTTCATGGTGAATTTTATGAAATGATTAAATTACTGCTTTATAATAGCGTTATTGACGAAAACTTAAACTGGATATGGGGTAATGGACATTTAGTATTTACAGGTGATATATTTGACAGGGGCGATTATGTAACCGAATGTTTGTGGTTCATATACAAACTAGAGCAACAAGCTGAGAAAGCCGGAGGAAAAGTACATTTTGTATTAGGGACTCATGAACTTCTGAAGTTTACAAAATTTAACGGGTATCTGTCAGATAAGTATAATTACTTATTTACCCAAAGATATAAACTATACTACGACTATTATTCTGAAAAGTTTTTATTGGGTAAATGGTTGAGATCAAAAAATACACTTATTAAAATAAATGACAATTTATTTGTTCATGGAGGTATT
>DAOVJU010000297.1 GCA_030632095.1 Chlorobiota bacterium | reverse complement strand
ATAGATTTGCCTTTAATTTCAACTAATCCTTTGCTCGCATCACAATAAACACTGGGTATTTCTTCTCCTCCCTTAATGTCTAAAACTTCCATGTAAGAATATTAGTTTTTAGTTGTTTAACTGATCAATGTACAAATATAAATCATAAAGTTAGGAGTTTTACCTAATTAAAACAATGTTAATAGCTAAAATCTAACCTGGACAATTCACAACCAAATATGATATAAAAATTTAGTTATTGGTTTATTAGTTTTTAGTAATAGTTTATTAGTTTTATGGTTTAAGTTTATCATTATGGCAACAGGATTAGAAAATCTTTGGATATACGATAGTTTTAAAAGGCACAAACGCTTATATCCGCTTTCTTAATTTGAACGAACTTAAAAAGAGTAATCATAAGAACAAATAAACCCCGTAGAATAATCCATATTCTTCTATGGAATGAGAATTAAATAAAACAATTCAACTGGGTAAACTAAATAACTATTCTGATAACTATCGGAACCATTAACTAAAAACTAATAACCAAAATATTCTGCTAAAATACACGAATATTAGAATTAAGATACTAATTTTCAATATCTACCGTCCCATTGGCATATTTCTCATCATTCGTGAAAGATTTTTTCCACCACTCACCATTTTCATCATTTTTCTGGTCTCATCAAACTGCTTTATCAAACGATTTACATCCTGAATGCTTGTTCCACTTCCATTTGCAATTCGCTTTCTTCTACTACCATTCATAATTGAAGGATTTTCACGTTCAACAGAAGTCATTGATGAAACAATAGCTTCAATTCCTTTAAATGCATCGTCGTCAATATCAATGTCTTTCATAGCTTTACCAACTCCCGGGATCATACCTGCAAGATCTTTAATGTTCCCCATTTTCTTTATTTGCTGTATCTGGGAAATAAAATCATTGAAATTAAACAGATTTTTAGCTATTTTCTTTTGAAGTTTACGGGCTTCTTCAACATCAAATTGTTCCTGAGCCTTCTCAACAAGAGTAACAATATCACCCATACCTAATATCCTGTCTGCCATTCGTTCAGGATAAAAAATATCGAGTGCATCCATCTTTTCACCCGTACCAACAAACTTAATTGGCTTATTAACAATTGTTTTTATTGATAAAGCAGCTCCACCCCTTGTATCACCATCTAACTTTGTTAATACTACTCCGTTAAAATCAAGCCGGTCATTAAATTCTTTTGCTGTGTTAACAGCATCCTGGCCGGTCATTGAATCAACCACGAATAGTATTTCATGCGGATTAATTGCCTTTTTTATTTCAGTGATCTCTGTCATCATTTGTTCATCAATAGCTAAACGCCCGGCAGTATCTACAATTACAAGATCATTACCTTTATGTTTAGCTTCTTTAACTGCAGCCTTAGCAATTTTAACCGGATTTTTGTTTCCATCTTCAGCATAAACCGGAATATCAATTTGCTCACCAATAACTTTTAGCTGTTCAATTGCTGCCGGTCTGTAAATATCACCTGCTACAAGCAATGGTTTTTTGCCTTTTTTTGTTTTTAAGAAATTTGCAAGTTTTCCCGCAAACGTTGTTTTACCAGAACCCTGTAATCCGGCAATAAGTATAATTGCAGGACTTCCTTTTATATTTATATCAGATTTTTCACCTCCCATTAACTCTGCCAGTTCATCACGAACCAGCTTGATCATTAATTGTCCTGGTTGAATAGCATTTAAAACATTTTGACCTAATGCTTTCTGTTTTACATTTTCGGTAAATGTTTTGGCTATTTTATAGTTAACATCAGCATCAAGTAATGCTCTTCGAACATCCTTTAATGTTTCTGCAATATTAATTTCAGTAATCCTGCCCTGCCCTTTTAATAGCTTAAAGGAGCGTTCCAATCTATCAGATAAATTATCAAACATTTTCTTTTATTCTTATAATTTCGGAGCACAAAAATACAAACTATTTCATTAAAGTATGGTAGGTGATTTTAACTATTTAAATTTTTATTATGCAGATGAGTTATTGGTTGTTGGTTTCTAGTTCCTGGTTCCTGGTTCCTGGTTTCTGGTTACTGGTTGCTGGTTGCTGGTTACTGGTTGCTTATTCCTTATTCCTGTTTACTGCCTACTGCCCTTCTATTTACTATTTACTATTTACTTTTTACTATTTACTTTTTACTTTTTACTATTTACTTTTTACTTTTTACTTTTTACTTTTTACTTTTTACTGCCTACTGCCTTTCATCTTTTTACATTAAATCGCATAATTTTCTTCAGCATATTGCTTACAATAATTCCAGTCGTTTTCAAAATAATTATCAATTCGTGCAATTGCTTCGCCGGGAATTAAGGATTCAAGGTATGGAGATTTCTCAGGTGTTAACTTTGAATAGATTACAACTAGTCGAATTAATAAATTACGGAATGCTCTGTATACCAAATTGAACATTTTAACTTTTTCAGGCCAGTTTTTTAATTTTTTGTTTAAATAAAGTAATCTTCTTAATTCAGTTTGTGAGAATGACTTATTAACTTTCGATAAACGAATTTTATTTATGTCGTATTCAACTCCCATAAATGCAGATAATTTTTTAATTACCAGATATGGATCATCAGCAATGTCTTCCTGGAAAATAACATATGGTTTATGACTATATAATCCTTCAATTAATTCAATTTTACGTTTATACTCTAAATGCTCAATTTTAAAAAATCCGGAATTTTCAAAATTAAAAAATTCATGAAAATCCAAACTTCCATGCTTTCTTATAAAATAGAAATATTTTGATTTGACCCATGAACTATGCTTACGAAGAACAAGAATTGCTCTGGCTTCAGGATATTCTTTAGCTATTAGCTTTAATTTTTCAAACTTGTTTTCTTTTCCTATATCCATTTCAGTGGAAAGCAAAATTTTTTCTGGCTTTGTTCTTGAAATAATATTTTCTCTTTTATTAAAACTATGCTTCTTTATATATTGAACTCCTTTAAAATGTGGAAAAACATTGTATTGAAAAAATGTAGAAGCAGCTCTTGGTAAACCTACATGAAAATATATTTCCATAACTCTATAACCTGATTTTTTGCGCAATATTACATAATAATATTTATTGAACTAAAAAAATAGAATAATAAAATGAATCTCAACTTAAAATTTACATTGAGCCCATTTTTCTTTTGCCGCCAAAGCGCCAAAATCATCGGCCGCCATAGGCTTGTCGATGATGCGGCACAAAATAACACCAAATCCAAAGCAATATATGTATGTAAAGTATTCATAATTAGTATATTATATTTAACACACTCAAGTGCGAAACTTCAGTAAATTACATTCATAATATGAGATATCAATTATGCTATATACATGACAAATTATCAAATTTTATCATATCTTTGTATATAACCAATTAAAATTTTCAAGACATAAATAATTAAAATTGGAGGAAAAATGGAGACTTTACAATTTTTTCATTCGTTAAAAAGAATTGCTATAAAAAGTAGTTTATATGTTTTTATTTTTATTTTTTACACCAATATTCTTGGACAAAACATAACTATTACTGATGATGATGGTTATACACCGGACAATTCTGCAATACTTGATGTAAAATCTACAGCAAAAGGTTTATTGCTACCTCGTATGACAAGTACGGAGCGAAATGATATAGCATCACCGGCAGCAGGATTAGTAATTTTTAATTCAGAAACAAAAAAAATAAATTATTATGATGGTTCTGAATGGTTAGAATATAATGGATGTGGCTTCCCTGCTTCTCCTACTGAAATATCAGGAAATACAACACCGGATCAATATCAAACAGGTGTTTCATATTCTATTGACGAAGTATTAAGTGCTGATAGTTATAACTGGACTGTTCCTGAAGAAGCAAGTATTGCTTCCGGGCAAGGAACTTCATCAATAACTGTTGATTTTGGTTCTGTTGATGGTAATGTAAGTGTACGTTCAGAAAAGGATTGTGGAAATGTAAGTGTGTACATACATCTTGCTATAACATTACAGGAAGTTGCACCAACTTGTACTGACGAAATTCAAAATGGAAATGAAACTGATACGGATTGTGGTGGTTCATGTTCTCCTTGCGGGGATGGTGATGGTTGTTTATTAGATGCAGATTGTGTAAGTGGAAGTTGTATAGGTGGTGTTTGCCAGGCGTCGCCTTCCTGTTCTGATGGAGTTCTTAACGGTGATGAAACTGATACGGATTGTGGTGGTGGTTCATGTCCTGCTTGTACTTCCGGACAGGGTTGTGTTGTAGGTTCAGATTGTGAAAGTGGTGTTTGTGATGGTGGTGTTTGCGTAGAGGCTTCCTGTTCTGATGGAGTTCATAACGGAAATGAAACTGATACGGATTGCGGTGGTTCATGTTCTCCTTGCGGGGATGGTGATGGTTGTTTATTAGATGCAGATTGTGTTAGTGGGGTTTGTTCAGGTGGGGTTTGCCAGTCGCCTGAATGCGGCGATGGGGTTTGCAATGGTGGTGAAGATTGTGTTACTTGTCCTATTGATTGTGGTCCTTGCAAATAACAAGATAACATTACAAACAATGATTATGACATAAATATTTTTTGTTATTGAGGAACAATTACTAATGATTTAGATTGTGAAATCGGAATTAGTGAAAATATTGTTTATCAGTTGAATAAATAGAAACTAAGTATTTAATGTATATAATATAAGAGGGACTCACATAAAATATTAAAAGTAATATTACTCTTTTCATGAATCACATTAATTAACTAACCTCGTCAAATTCGACTGGATATTCAACCATTCCTTTAATTCGATCAAGTCCGCCTTCTTTTAATTCGATAGCCATAAAAACTTCATCAGGAACTTCAAATGGACAACGTATTTCCCAATAACTTGCCTTTTTAAAACCAAATTTTGGATAATAATTACTATGGCCAAGAACTATAACCGATTTAAATCCTAATTCGCGTGCTACATTCAAACCATGTATTATAAGCTTCCCTCCAATTCCTTGTTTTTGAAATTCAGGGATAACTGACATTGGACCTAAAGATAAAGACTCATAAATAATAGTTTCATGAATAATATTTACAGGAAAGAATAAAATGTGCCCTGCAATTTGTTGGCCATGTATAGCTACTATTGATAATTCCTGAATAAATTTAGTATTCTGCCTTAATAATTCAACAAGTTTAGCTTCATT
>DAOVJU010000434.1 GCA_030632095.1 Chlorobiota bacterium | reverse complement strand
GCTGATTGCACCGGCCATGGAGTTCCCGGAGCCATGCTAAGCATGATGGGTGTCGCGCTATTAAACGAAATTGTACGTAAAAGGGAAATAACAAAGGCCAACCATGTGTTAAATGAAATGAGAAAGGAAATAATTCTTTCATTAAACCAAAAAGGTAATATCAGAGAACAAAAAGACGGAATGGATATTGCTCTATGTGCCATCGACTATGAAAACAGAAAACTTCAATTTGCAGGAGCAAATAATCCCATGGTAATTATCAGAGACAATAAAATTATTAATTACAAAGGAGATAGAATGCCTATTGGAATATCAATGCTAAAAGAAGATTTTACAAACCATGAGATAGATATTTATGAAAACGATATGATTTATTTATACACAGATGGTTATGTAGATCAGTTTGGAGGAAACAGAGAGAAAAAATTTCATTCCAAAACATTAAGAAAAATGCTCCTTGCTATACATAAAAATCCCTTACAAAAACAAAAAGCAAAGCTTCAAAATACGCTTGCAGCATGGCAGGGTGATCTGCCTCAAATTGACGATATTACCATATTGGGTTTAAAAATTGCTTTTGAAGAACAAATGGTTCTAAGTAAACCGCTTTCTACCAGAAGAATTAATAGTGCCAGCCCAAGTCCTTTGCTATCTAATGCAATATAATTAGTGTTTGTCCATAAAGTCGATAAAAATAAAAAAGTACCATTATTGCGAGACACCAAACATTAAAAATGATTTATATGTATATTGACATGTTAATTTGAAAACTTATTAAAAATGAATTCCATTAATTCCTCCTTAGAAAAGGAGGTTAGGAGGATTGATTTTATAAACTATTCATTTTCAATAAGTTTTCAATAGATTGCTTCTGAACTCTACCCTTCTAGCCTACCCTCGGTTCATCGCAATGAGGTGATATTAATAACCTGAGTTCGATATAAAATTATTATACAGCTTTTCGAAGTTTTTCAGAGGCAACACAGATTTTTGCAGAACTAACGGGTTAATAGACATACTATAATAAGTGTTGAATAGCCGGAAGATAATCCTCATACTAATGATGTTATGGTTTTGACTTAAAGATAGCTTTCGAAGCAAATAAGGTTTGAAAAATGCCCCTGCTAAATAGAAACAGAATAAGCGATAACCATAAACCATGATTACCTAATCTTTCAATACTTAAATAATAAGCAGGGATAAAAACTACAATTGTAGCCAATAACATCGCAATAAGCATTGATTTCGAAGCTGTTGCCCCAATATAAATCCCATCCCACAAAAAGGCGGCAAAACCTACTAATGGTATAAATGCAACCCAAAACAAATAAGGCTTTGAAGCCTCAATTATTTCAATATTATCCGATAAAATACGAAGTAATAATTCACCCTGGAATATATAAATCAATGTGAATGACAAACTCAAACCTATGCCCCATTTAAAAAGGTTTTTTATTAATGCATTTAAATTTTTTCTGTCATTTGCACCAACATATTTTCCCACAAGCGCTTCGGCTGCAAATGCAAACCCATCCATAAAAAATGAAAACACAAAAAAGAATTGAAACAACAAAGTATTCACTGCTAACAATACATTTCCATATTCTGCTGATTTTGCTATAAAAAATGACAGTACAAATAATAATAAAAGCGTCCTGATTAAAATATCTTTATTAACATTTAAAAAAGCTTTGAAAACAGAAATTTTCCGTAATGATTCATAAGAAAAATAATTCAAGAAGTACTTATATTTTTTAAAAAAGATAATTATTGAAACAATAAATCCAGAATACTGCGCTATTACTGTAGCTAAAGCAACTCCATCAGAATCCATCCCTAAGCCAAACACAAAAATTATATTCAAAATAATATTCAGGATATTTATTATAATTGCTATAAGCATTGGAGTCTTTGCATTTTGCAGCCCAAGAAACCATCCATACATTACATATAATCCTAATGTTGCAGGTGCCGCCCAAACCCTGATTAAAAAATATTCCGAAGCAAACATTTCAACATCTGCCTCTCCTTTAAATATCAGAAAACTGAAATAATCAATTGGTTTTTGCAGGGCTAAAATCAGGAAACTAGCACTAAACGCAATGAGCAGGGCTCTTATCAGTGTCATGATAATTTCCTTGTTATTTTCAGCTCCATAGTATTGTGCAGTAAATCCGCTGGTACCCATCCGTAAAAAACCAAATCCCCAATACAAAAAGTTAAAAATTGTTCCCCCAAGTGCAATTGCTCCTATGAAAGCTGTATCTTCCAACCTTCCCAAAATAGCTAAATCTACCATTCCCAGTAAAGGAACAGTTATGTTAGTAATAATGTTTGGAATTGCAAGTTGAAGTATCTTACGATTCATTGTCTAAACCTTATTATGCAATTAGCTCTTTAGTAGCCTTATATTTAAAAGTGCTAAAATTACATAATAAAAAGTTAAGCCTTAATTTCAAAACTTTAAAAAACCTACGAGGTTGGCAAGCTATAAGTAAAGCGATTGTTTACTTCGTTCCAATCGCTCAACATAGGTAATAGTCAATCTACTAATCTTACAGGGCTTTCAATTTTTATTAAAGTACTGCCATGAACTGTTCTTGTAATTTCTTAAACAATGCAGCTCTGTTTCTGTATGATAGTTTTATTTCTTCACCCATTTCCCACTATATAATTGTTTGTTTTTGTTGTATATTTTATAAAAATACAATCTCGGATTAATGAACGATGTATTTATTGTAATGAATTGTGTCGCCATATTCTCAACAAGAATAAGCTTACCTGTAAGATCATATAGTTCAAAACGGCTTGGTTTTATATTTGGGGCAAGGCTCAGGTTTAAAATATCTGTTCCCGGGTTTGGAAAAACATTTATTTCTTCTGCCAAAATTTCAGGGCCGTAAATTGTTGTTAAATGTCCTAATGAATCAACTTTTAAAACAAAAATTTCATTATCATAATAATGTACATTCCAATCCCAACGGTAACCAAGTACAATACATCCACCGTCGCTTGTTGCTAAAGTGCTCCAGGGAAAATAAAAAGCATCTCCGCCATAAAATTTTTCCCATCGCTTGTTCAGCATACTGTCCATGTTTGTTATTATTACCCACGAAGGTTCGTATTGGATTGGAATATTTAGAAAATTTGAAAAACCGCTTACATAAATATTATTATTGTCCCTGAAATCGAGGTTGTATTGGTGCGAAAGGTTAACAATGGTATCGGGTACTATGATCTGTTGTTTTGCTATTAGGTTTAAAGAAGAATCCAGTATTGCAACAGCTCCTACATATTGCTCGCCCGGTAAATTATCATAGCCTGTATATATTATTTTTGATGTTCCTAAATTCCTGGCATTTGTGAAAAAGGTCATACGCATTTCAAATGGACCTTCATTTTCTTCAACCGGATTAAATTCATGATCAAGTTCAGTAATATAATTTTTACGGAATATAGTATCAATAAGGATTGTATATCCAAATAAATAATAACCGGTATGATCCGGTTTTTCAATAATCTGATAAGGCTCCTGATTTCTTTCAGAAAATTGTTTTGCTATTATTGAATCGCCATTGTTGTTGAGTTCGTATAAGATCATGCCAGGATCATATAAATATGTAGCAGCATCTATAAGAGAATCTGATCTTGCACTAAAAACAATATTGCCCGAACTGTTGTGGTTTCTTCTTATATAGTCGTATATTCTCCCGTTGCTGTTATATTCTTTACGCCATAGTATTTCAAGATCGTTATTTGTGCAAAACACAACAAATCTATTACTGCCCGGTACATTATAATAATTACCAAGGCAAAGAAAAGTGCTGTCAGAGTTTACTACCAGGTTAATAATATTAACGTCTTCTAATTCAGTAAATTCTTTAATCTTTATTAATTCT